>NZ_JAMFRV010000029.1 GCF_026224925.1 Pseudomonas sp.
AGATATTGTGGCCGTACAGGTTGATAGCACCGTCTACGCGGCAGCCGTCGACCAGATCGTTCATCCGATTGAACGTACGCAGCAGGGTCGACTTGCCACAGCCGGACGGGCCGATGAAAGCGGTCACGCGCTGTTTGGGAATGTTCAAACTGACGTCGAATAGGGCCTGTTTATCGCCGTAGAACAGGCTCAAACCTGGCACCTCAATGGCCACAGACTCGTTGGCCAGATCAAGCCTCAGTTTGTTGCGCCCTAAAGCCGACATATTGATGCCGTGGGTATGGGGTTCATGTGGCATGGTCTCACTCCGTTTGTAGCTTTAAGCTGCAAGCTGCTAGCTACAAGCTTCAAGTATTAAGCAAAAGCGGCTTGTAGCTTGTAGCTTGGGGCTTGGGGCTGATCTTCAGCTCTCCAACGCTTTGTATTTTTCACGCAGGTGGTTACGAAGCCCCACCGCAGACAGGTTGAGCAAGGCGATCACCAACACCAATAACAGCGCTGTCGCGTAGACCAGCGGCCGTGCGGCTTCGACGTTGGGACTCTGGAAACCGACGTCATAGATGTGGAAGCCCAAGTGCATGATTTTTTGATCAAGGTGCAAGTACGGGTAGTTACCGTCGACCGGCAGCGAGGGTGCCAGTTTCACCACGCCCACCAACATCAGCGGTGCCACTTCACCAGCAGCGCGGGCAACCGCCAGAATCAAGCCGGTCATCATGGCCGGGCTGGCCATGGGTAGGACAATCTTCCATAGCGTTTCAGCCTTGGTCGCGCCCAATGCCAACGAGCCTTCTCGCACCGTGCGCGGGATACGCGCCAGGCCCTCTTCGGTGGCGACGATGACAACCGGGACGGCGAGCAGTGCGAGGGTCAACGAAGCCCACAGCAAGCCCGGCGTACCAAAGGTCGGTGCGGGCAGTGCTTCGGGGAAAAACAGTCGGTCCAGCGAGCCGCCCAGCACGTACACGAAGAAGCCAAGGCCAAATACCCCGTAAACAATTGCGGGCACCCCGGCGAGGTTGTTCACCGCAATGCGGATCAGCCGAGTAACCGGACCTTGTTTTGCGTATTCACGCAGGTAGACCGCCGCCAATACGCCGAACGGTGTCACGATCACAGCCATGATCAGGGTCATCATCACGGTGCCGAAAATCGCCGGGAAGATCCCACCCTCGGTGTTGGCTTCACGTGGGTCTTCGCTAAGGAATTCCCAAAGCTTCTTGAAGTAAAAACCCAGTTTGGTCGGCGTGCTCATCGCGTTGGGTTGATAAGCGTGAACCACTTTGCCCACGCTGATTTCAACTTCTTTACCGTTGGCATCCCGTGCGGTCAGGCTGTCGCGGTTGAACGCTTCGTGCAGCGCGCCCAAACGGCCTTCAATGCTTTTGTATTGAGCGTCGTATTCAGCTCGCTCGCTGTCCATGTCCGCCTGAGCGGCCGCATCAAGCTTGCCGTCCAACTCCAGCTTGCGCTTGTGCAGGCGCAGACGCTCGATACCGTGGTTGATGGCGCCGATGTCTTTCTTTTCGAGACCGTTCAATTCATCGGCAAGTTTTTCAACGCGGTTGATCCGCTCTTGCAGGATCGGCCATGCCGCTTCGCCTTCAGCGATGACTTTGCCGTTCTCTTTTATGTTGACCAGATAGCCGTAGAAGTTGCCCCACTCGCGGCGCTCCAGGGTCATCAGCTCTTTGGGTGTGCTTTGTTCGGTCAACCACTCGCCAACCACCCAGGTGAAGTCACTTGGGTTGGTGTCGCGGTTACCGACCTTGAACAACTCGCGAGTCATGAATTCCGGGCCGACATCGGGGACAGGCAAACCTGCCCCTTTGAGGCGTGCGCGGGGCACCTCCTCTTTCTGTACGACTTCACCGATCAGGACATGATTGGCTTCGTTGGGCACGTTGTACTGCGCCAGCACTACGTCCGCCGGCCAGAAATGGCCCAGGCCACGCACAGCAATCACCGTCAGCAGGCCGAGGGTCATGATCACGGCAATAGACACCGCGCCCGCGCTCATCCAGACGCCGGGAGCGCCGCTTTTGATCCAGCTCTTGAGGGAGTTCTGTTTCACAGACTTCTACCTTCCTTAGAGAGATGAGTATTTCTTGCGAAGACGCTGACGAATCAGCTCCGCAAGGGTGTTCATCACGAAGGTGAACATCAGAAGTACCAATGCTGCGAGGAACAGCACCCTATAGTGACTGCCGCCGACTTCAGACTCCGGCATCTCCACCGCGACGTTCGCCGCCAAGGTGCGCATGCCTTCAAACAAGTTCATGTCCATGATCGGCGTGTTACCGGTGGCCATTAGCACGATCATCGTTTCGCCGACTGCGCGGCCCATGCCGATCATCAACGCCGAGAAAATTCCCGGGCTGGCGGTCAGAATCACCACGCGGGTCAACGTCTGCCAAGGCGTCGCGCCGAGGGCTAATGAGCCCAGGGTCAAACCGCGAGGCACGCTGAACACGGCATCTTCTGCAATGGAGTAGATATTTGGAATAACCGCGAAACCCATCGCCAGCCCGACCACCAGCGCGTTGCGCTGATCGTAGGTAATGCCCAGGTCGTTGGAGATCCACATGCGCATGTCGCCGCCGAAGAACCAGTTCTCCAGGTGCGGGCTCATGCCCAGCGACAGCCAAGCGACCAATAACACCACGGGAATCAGAATCGCCGACTCCCAACCGTCCGGCACCCGCAAACGGATCGATTCCGGCAAACGGCTCCAGAGAAAGCCCGCGAGCAAAATCCCCACCGGTGTCAGCAGTAACAAGCTGAATATCCCCGGTAAGTGACCTTCCAGATACGGCGCCAGAAACAGTCCGGCGAAGAAGCCGAGAATCACCGTCGGCATCGCTTCCATTAGCTCGATCACCGGCTTTACCTTGCGGCGCATGCCCGGAGCCATGAAGTAAGCGGTGTAGATCGCCGCAGCAATCGCCAATGGCGCTGCCAGCAACATGGCGTAGAACGCCGCTTTCAAGGTGCCGTAGGTGAGCGGTGCCAAGCTCAGCTTGGGTTCGAAATCAGTGTTCGAGGCGGTGGACTGCCACACGTATTGCGGCGAGTCATAGTTTTCGTACCAGACCTTGCCCCATAACGCGCTCCACGACACTTCCGGGTGCGGGTTGGACAAGGTCATCGGCAGCAATTTGCCACCCTGCTCGACGATGATTTCGTCAGCACGGGGCGACAACGCGAGGATACCGGGGCCTTCAGCGACTTGATCGACCAGCAACGTGCGGTGCGCGGTGCTGTGGAATACACCGAGCTTGCCCGAAGCGTCCAGCGCGACGAAACCTTTGCGGCGCTGTTCTGCGGTGATGCGCACAATCGGCGCCGTGCTCATTTGGAAATCACGAATGTGCTGGAAACGCATTTCGCCGTCGGTATCGCGGGCCATGAACCACTGGGCCAGACCACCCTTGGAGCTGCCGATGATTAACGATACGCCACCGACCAATTGCGTACTGGCGGACACTTCAGCGTCGGCATCTTCAAGCAGCTTATAGCGCCCGTTCAGGCTGCGATCGCGCAAGCTAAACACATCCGCCTGGGCCCGACCGTTGATCACGTACAACCACTGCTGGCGGGGATCGATGAAAATCGCTTTGACCATTTCGGTCATCTGCGGAAGCTCGATGCGTGCCTGCTCGCTGGTGGTTTCGCCAGTCATCATGTTTTCTTCCTGCGTCAGGGAGAGAACATGCAATTGCGCGCCGGTAGCACCCGCCAGCACCAATGCCTTGTCAGTGGCATTCAGGCTAACGTGCTCCAACGGCCGACCCTGCTCGTCCAGGCTAAGCGCAGCTTCGCCGTACGGATACGTAATAGCCGGGGAAATGGTTTTTTTGTTGTCGGGATAACTGATCAGGTAGCTATGTTTGATCACCAACGCCTGCCCGTTGGACAAGCCCAGCACCATTAATGGCGTGCCCGGCTGATCTTCGCCGATAGAGGTAACGGTCGCGCCCGCCGGAATCGCCAGGGCAACACGCTTGAGTTCGGCGCCGTCTTCAATACGGAAAAATATGGCTTCACCCTTGTCGGAAACTCGCAGCCCGACTTGGTTCTGCTCTTCAATGGTGATCATCAACGGATTGCCTGCGTCCTGCATCCACGCAGGGCTGAGCGCTGTTTCAGCGGTCAGTTTGGCACCTTGGAACAATGGCGCAACGACGTAGGCAAGGTAGAAAAAAATCAACGTGATCGCAGCCAGAACGGCCAAGCCGCCGACGAATACGTACCATTGGGTCAGCTTGTCTTTCAGCGCGCGAAAGCGCCGCTTGCGTTTCATCTCAGGCGTATTGAAGTCAATTCGCTCGGGTGGAGACTTTGGAGTCATGGTGGAGTTTGCCAGATCATTCATGCGCTCACCCTAGCCGTCCTTTATGACAAAAACATTACAGTCCAGAGACGCAAAAAATCCGCCGCCCAAACCTTCTGGCAGCGGACTACTAAACCTGTAGCGGAACCCGATCAATCCGGGCCCGCTTATATCCTTGAACCAGCGCAGAAAATCGCGGTGGCGCCGGTCGTTTTTACCTAGTCATTGCTACTTGGCAGCGCCTTCCAGCAGTCCTAGGTCAGCCAAAGCCTTAGCGGCAACTTTGGCTGGCAGTGGAATGTAGCCGTCTTTGATGACAACTTCTTGACCCTGTTTTGACAGGACCATTTTAACGAACTCAGCTTCCAGCGGCGCAAGTGGCTTGTTCGGCGCTTTGTTCACGTAGATGAACAGGAAACGCGACAGCGGGTATTTGCCGCTCAGTGCGTTTTCTTCGCTGTCTTCAATGAACTCGGTACCACCCTTCTTCGACAGGGCAACGGTTTTCACGCTGGAGGTTTTGTAGCCAATACCCGAATAACCAATGCCGTTCAGCGAGCTGCTGATCGAGCTTACAACTGACGCCGAACCGGGTTGTTCGTTAACGTTGGCGCGGAAGTCTCCTTTACACAGGGCTTCTTCTTTGAAGTAACCATAGGTTCCGGACACCGAGTTCCGACCAAACAGTTGAATAGGCTTGTTGGCCAAGTCACCGGTCACGCCGACGTCGCCCCAGGTTTTCGCTTCAGCCTTGGCGCCACACAGACGGGTCGCGGAGAAGATCGCGTCCACTTGCTCCATGCTCAGGTGCTGAATCGGGTTGTCTTTGTGCACGAAAATCGCCAACGCATCGACCGCGACCGGGATGGCGGTTGGCTTGTAGCCGTATTTTGTTTCGAACGCCGCCAGTTCGGTGTCTTTCATTTTGCGGCTCATGGGGCCCAGGTTCGAGGTACCCTCAGTCAACGCAGGTGGCGCCGTCGCCGAGCCCGCCGCTTGAATCTGGATGTTCACGCTTGGGTATTCTTTTTTGTAAGCCTCAGCCCACAAGGTCATCAGGTTAGCGAGCGTGTCGGAGCCCACGCTGGACAAGTTGCCGGAAACACCGGAAGTCTTGGTGTAGGACGGGATAGAAGGGTCAACCGCTGCTACTGCATTGGCAGTGGCTATACCTGCGGCGACAAGCGTCAAAGCCGCCATCAATCGCTTAAAAGTCATACATTGCTCCTGCTAGATTTTATAGGTGCTGAATCTGGGGCAAGTATCTGAATGCCGTATGAACACTCTATGAAAGCTATGTGACAATTAGATGACTGGCCATCATCAGGGATTCGGGATGGCCACTGCAGGGTTGAAGGCCTTGGCGGGCTTGGCGATCAGCGCTTTTTTCGAGCCGTCCTAACCGCGATTTCGTAACAACTGGATACTTATTAGGTGGCCAGAGGAGCTACCCGAATTTGCTGAAAAATCAGACGCGCTTTTTCAACAGATACACCCCAATCAACATCCCCATCACACACAACACCGCCACATACCACGCTGGCCCCATAGGGCTGTTCTTGAGCATCAGCGTAACAACCATGGGCGTCAAACCGCCGAAGACTGCGTAGGCCAGGTTGTAGGAGAACGACAACCCGGAAAACCGCACTGCCGCCGGAAATGCACGAACCATAACGTACGGAACGGCGCCGACTACGCCGACGAACAATCCAGTCATGGCGTACATCGGGAACAACCAGTCTGGATGGGCTTGTAGGCTGTGGTAGAAGGTCCACGAACTGAGCAATAAGCCCAGGCAGCCGAGGATAAACACCCAGCCAGCGCCGAAACGGTCGGCCAGCGAACCGGCCCCGATGCAACCCAGGCTCAGGCAGACGATTGCCAAGCTGTTAGCTTTCAGCGCAGTGCCCGGGGAGAAGCCGTACACGGTCTGCAAAACGGTAGGGGTCATCAAAATCACGACGATGATGCCCGCGGAGAGCATCCAAGTCAGCAACATCGACAGCACGATCGCCCCACGGTGGTCGCGCAGCACCGCTTTGAGCGGTACTTCCTCTGCCAGCGCCTTTCTCGCCTGCAGCTCGGCAAACACCGGAGTTTCGTGCAACCAGCGGCGCAGGTAGACCGACAGCAGCCCAAACACGCCACCCAGCAAGAACGGAATTCGCCACGCGTAATCCAACATTTCCTGGGGGTTATAAAGGCTGTTGATCAGTGTGGCGACCAACGAACCCAAGAGGATGCCCGCCGTTAGCCCAGCGGTCAGGGTGCCGCAGGCGTAGCCGATACTGCGCGCCGGTACGTGTTCAGACACGAAGACCCAGGCACCCGGCACTTCGCCGCCAATCGCTGCGCCCTGGATAATCCGCATCAATAGCAGCAACAGAGGCGCCAACAGGCCAATTTGCGCGTAGGTCGGCAGCAAGCCCATGATCAGCGTCGGTACGGCCATCAGGAAAATGCTCAGGGTGAACATCTTCTTGCGCCCCAAAAGGTCGCCAAAATGCGCCATGACGATGCCACCCAACGGTCGCGCCAGGTAACCGGCCGCGAAAATGCCGAAGGTTTGCATCAATCGCAACCACTCGGGCATGTCAGCCGGGAAAAACAATTTGCCGACCACGGTGGCGAAAAATACAAAAATGATGAAATCGTAGAATTCCAG
>NZ_JAMFRV010000360.1 GCF_026224925.1 Pseudomonas sp.
CTCCACCAGTGAATACTGCGTATGTGCTGTATTAGTCAGCTCACCACTCAATTGCGCGGAACGCCGTGCCTCGTCGGAAGTCTTGTCAGCCAATTGGGCAATGGTGCTGATATTACGGCTGATCTCCTCCGCAACGGCGCTTTGCTCTTCCGTAGCCGCCGCGATTTGCGTTGTCATGTCGGTGATGTTGGCGACCGCTTCGCTGATGCCCACCAGTGCCTGGTCAGCTTCCATTACCTTAGCGACGCCTTCTTCGGCTTGGCGGTGACCAGCGTCCATGGTTTGCACAGCGGCGGTGGCGGTGTGTTGCAGTTTGGCGATGAGGCCGTGGATCTGCCCGGTAGATTCAGCGGTGCGTTGCGCCAGTTGACGGACTTCGTCGGCTACTACGGCGAAGCCACGGCCCATTTCGCCGGCGCGGGCGGCTTCGATGGCGGCGTTTAGGGCTAGAAGGTTGGTCTGGTCGGCGATGCCTTTGATGACATCCACCACGCTGCCAATTTCGTTGCTGTCTTTGGCCAGTTGGGTCACGGTCAGCCCGGTTTCACCAACGGCGGCGGACAGTCGCTGAATCGCGGCTCGGGTTTCGCCGGCGATATCCCGACCGCGTCTGGTCAGTTCGTTGGCTTGTTGGGTGGCATCTGCCGTGCGTTGTACGTGGCTGGCGACCTCCTGCGTGGTGGCGGCCATTTGATTGACTGCGGTGGCCACTTGCTCGGTCTCGACCCGCTGACGCTCCAAACCCGTGGAACTGGCATGGGCGAGGGTGTCGGATTGCTTGGCTTGATCGGTCAGGTGTTCAGCGGTGTCCTGCAAGCGCGTCAGACAGGTTTTCAAGCGCGCTTCTTGACTCAGAATCGACATCTCAAGGCGCGCCTGCGGACCGCGGCTGTCGGTGTACATCTGTGCAATCAGTGGGTCAGACGTCGTTTGCTCGGCCAATTTCAACAAGCGCTTGATGCCACGCTGTTGCCAGGTCAGACCGAGCAGCCCCAACGGCACTGACAACGCCGCAGCCAGTGCGAAGCCCCAATGGGAGTTCAGCCACACGCCGATCAAGAAGCTGAGTTGGCTGACCAGGATAAATGGCAGCCAGTCTTGTAGAAGGGGCAGCCATTTATCACGACTCGGAACAGCTGATTTACCCTTATTCAGGCGCTCATACAATGCTTCGGCGCGACGGATCTGTTCGGCGGTGGGCTTGACCCGCACCGACTCATACCCCACCAGCTGATTTTTCTCGAATATCGGGGTTACGTAGGCGTTTACCCAATAGTGATCGCCGTTTTTGCTGCGGTTTTTAACAATCCCCATCCACGGCTGAGAAAGCTTGAGGGTGCTCCACATGTGCTCGAAAACCGCCGAAGGTACGTCCGGATGTCGGACAGTATTGTGCGGCTGGCGAATCAACTCCTCGTGGCTAAAACCGCTGATCTCGACGAAGGCATCGTTGCAGTAGGTGATAACACCCTTGGCATCGGTAGTGGATATCAACCGCTGTTGCGCGGGAAACGTCCGTTCGCGTTGGGTGACGGGTTGATTGTTGCGCATGATGGTGTCCGATCCGCTGGGCTATGGCGGGCTATCGGCTCTAGAGACGAGAAATTGAATGTTATTTTGAAAATGACCCATGAATCGGCGTGGCTTGATGGTGGCGCTGTGCTAGTTCTGTTCGTTTGAATAGGGTTTATTGGCGAGAGGATTCTGCGTCTTTCCAGATTGTCGAGTAGCAAGCCTTGTAGGAGCTGCCGAAGGCTGCGATTTTTTGTCCGCATCGCAGCCTTCGGCAGCTCTTACAGTTATCTTGTACTCATCCGGCAACCGCGTGCGGCGCCCCGGTATTACCTATCAACTGGCGCAACACGTAATGCAGAATGCCGCCCGCTTTGAAGTATTCGACTTCATTCAGGGTGTCGATTCGGCACAGCACGTCGATGTCCTCACGGCTGCCGTCCGGGCGGGTGATGGTCAGTTTCAGGCTCATTCCGGGTCGCAGGTCTGCGTTGGTCAGGCCACTGATGTCGATTTTTTCGTGGCCCGTCAAGCCCAAAGTCTTGCGGCTTTGGCCATCCTTGAACTGCAGCGGTAATACGCCCATGCCCACCAGGTTGGAGCGGTGAATCCGCTCGAAGCTTTCAGCGATGACGGCTTTGATGCCCAGCAGGTTGGTGCCTTTGGCGGCCCAGTCCCGACTGGAGCCGGTGCCGTATTCCAGCCCCGCAAACACCACTAACGGTGTTTTGTCTGCCTGATAGCGCATGGCAGCGTCGTAGATCGGCAACTTTTCCTCAGTGGGAATATGGATCGTGTAGCCGCCTTCTTCGCCACCGAGCATCTCGTTGCGAATGCGGATGTTGGCGAAGGTGCCGCGCATCATCACTTCATGGTTGCCCCGACGAGAGCCGTAAGAGTTGAAGTCACGAGGTTCGACGCCTTTGTGTCGCAAGTAGCGACCGGCCGGGCTGTCAGCCTTGATGTTGCCCGCCGGGGAGATGTGGTCGGTGGTCACCGAGTCTCCCAACAAGGCGAGGATGCTGGCACCGTGCACGTCTTCGATCACCGGCAAAGGCCCTGCAATGTTGTCGAAAAATGGCGGGTGCTGAATGTAGGTGGAGTCGTCCTGCCAGACGTAGGTCGCCGCTTGCGGTACTTCAATGGCCTGCCACTGTGCATCTCCGGCGAATACTTCGGCGTATTCCTTGTGGAACATGCCGGTGCTGACCTGCGCTACGGCGTCAGCGATTTCCTTCTGGGTCGGCCAGATATCGCGCAGGTACACCGGCTTGCCGTCTGAACCTTCGCCCAGTGGTTCGCTGCTGATGTCAGTGCGCACGCTGCCGGCCAGCGCATATGCCACCACCAGCGGCGGCGAGGCAAGCCAGTTGGTTTTCACCAGTGGGTGTACCCGGCCTTCAAAGTTACGGTTGCCGGACAACACCGAGGCAACGGTCAAATCGGACTGTTGAATGGCTTTTTCGATCGGCGCGTCTAACGGCCCGGAGTTGCCAATGCAGGTGGTACAGCCGTAGCCCACCAGCGCGAAGCCCAGCGCATCCAGGTATTGAGTCAAACCGGCGGCTTTATAGTAGTCGGTAACGACTTTGGAGCCTGGAGCCAAGGACGTCTTGACCCAGGGTTTGCTTTTCAAGCCTTTCTCGACCGCTTTTTTCGCCACCAAGCCAGCCGCCATCATTACGCTGGGGTTCGACGTGTTGGTGCATGACGTGATCGCGGCGATGACCACTGCGCCGTTTTTAAGGCGATAGGTATGGCCTTGGTACTCGTAGTCCGCTTCGCCGACCAAGTCAGCGTTACCCACGGCGACACCGCCGCCGCCTTCGCTTTCCAGGCGGCCTTCTTCCTTATGCGAGGGCGCGAGTTGCAGGCCCAGAAAGTCACTGAAGGCCTGTGCAACATTGGGCAGCGCGACCCGGTCCTGAGGACGTTTTGGCCCGGCGAGGCTGGCTTCGACGCTGCCCATGTCCAGCTCCAGGCTGTCGGTAAACACCGGTTCTTGACCCGCTATACGCCACAGACCCTGAGCTTTGCTGTAAGCCTCGACCAGTTTTACGGCCTCGGCAGGGCGACCGGACAAGCGCAAGTAGCTCAGGGTGATGTCGTCAACCGGGAAGAACCCGCAGGTGGCGCCATATTCTGGCGCCATGTTGGCGATGGTGGCGCGATCGGCCAGTGGCAGGTCGGCCAAGCCGTCGCCATAAAACTCGACAAACTTACCCACCACTCCCTTTTTACGCAGCATTTGGGTGACGGTCAGTACCAGGTCGGTGGCGGTGATGCCTTCTTTTAACTTGCCGGTCAGCTTGAAACCGATGACTTCCGGAATCAGCATCGACACCGGCTGGCCGAGCATCGCCGCTTCCGCTTCGATGCCTCCGACACCCCAGCCGAGCACGCCGAGGCCGTTGATCATGGTGGTGTGGGAGTCGGTTCCGACCAAGGTGTCGGGGAACGCATAGGTGCGGCCGTCTTCGTCTTTAGTCCAGACGGTGCGGCCGAGGTATTCCAGGTTGACCTGGTGACAGATCCCCGTGCCCGGCGGCACCACGCTGAAGTTGTCGAAGGCGCTTTGGCCCCAGCGCAGGAACGCATAACGCTCGCCGTTGCGTTCCATTTCGATGTCGACGTTCTGGCCGAACGCGCTGGCGTCGCCAAATTTGTCGACCATCACCGAGTGGTCGATCACCAAGTCCACTGGAGACAGCGGGTTAATACGTTGTGGATCGCCACCGGCCTTGGCTACCGCAGCGCGCATGGCGGCTAGGTCAACCACCGCCGGCACACCGGTAAAGTCTTGCATCAGCACCCGCGCAGGGCGGTATTGGATTTCGCGGTCCGAGCGGCGCTCAGTGAGCCACGCTGCGATGGCTTTGAGATCGTCGCCGGTGACGGTTTTGTTGTCTTCCCAGCGCAGCAGGTTCTCCAGCAGCACTTTCAATGACATTGGCAGCTTGTCCAGGTTGCCCAGTGATTTGGCCGCTTCCGGAAGGCTGAAGTAGTGGTAGGTCTTATTGTCGATTTCTAATGTTTTGAGGCTTTTCAGGCTATCGAGGGAAGGCATGAAATAACTCCTTTACGAGTCCGCACGGCACGGACTTTAAGAATCGAACAGAGTTTTAAGTTACCTCTGACAGGTACTGCTTACTATTAGCTTGAGTATTACTGGACCGCAGAAGGAACCCAGTGGTTCACGATTCGGCTATCATGCGCCGGTTTTAAGCCTTGGGGCTCACCTCAAGTGCCGCGCGGTGGCCAAATATTTCGCCACTGCCCAGGAGAAATGAATGAACACCCTGTTTATGCACTGCCGGCCGGGCTTTGAAAGCGAAGTCTGTTCAGAGATTGCCGAGCATGCTGCTCGTCTGAACGTGGCGGGATACGCCAAAGCCAAAACCAATGCGGCCTGCGCCGAGTTCGTCTGCACTGAAGAAGACGGCGCCGAACGGCTGATGAAGGGCCAGCGCTTCGCCGAGCTGATTTTTCCCCGGCAGTGGGCGCGCGGGGTGTTCCTCGATTTGCCGGAAACTGACCGCATCAGCGTGATCCTGGCGCAGTTGCGCAACTTTCCAACCTGCGGCAGCCTGTGGCTGGAAGTGGTCGACACCAACGACGGCAAAGAGCTGTCGAACTTCTGCAAAAAATTCGAAGGGCCTTTGCGTAAGGCGTTGACCCAAGCGGGCAAGCTAGTAGAAGACGCGCACAAGCCGCGTCTGCTGCTGACCTTTAAAAGCGGGCGTGAAGTGTTCCTTGGCATGGCAGATGCTGATAATTCGGCGATGTGGCCGATGGGCATTCCGCGCTTGAAGTTTCCCCGCGAGTCACCTAGCCGCTCAACCCTGAAGCTGGAAGAGGCCTGGCACCATTTCATCCCCCGCGATCAATGGGATGAGCGTTTGTCCGGCGAGATGACTGCGGTCGATCTGGGTGCTGCTCCGGGAGGCTGGACCTATCAGTTGGTGCGTCGTGGCATGTTGGTCACCGCTATTGATAATGGGCCGATGGCTGAGAGTTTGATGGATACCGGTTTGGTCCAGCATTTGATGGCGGATGGTTTTACCTTCAAGCCACGTCATCCGGTGGACTGGATGGTTTGTGACATTGTTGAAAAGCCGGCGCGTAATGCCGCCTTGCTGGAAACCTGGCTGGGCGAGGGCCTGTGTCGCGAGGCCGTGGTCAATTTGAAACTGCCAATGAAACAGCGTTACGCCGAAGTACGCCGCTTGTTATTACGGATCGAGGAAGGTTTTACCGAGCGTGGAATCAAGGTCAGCATCGGCTGCAAGCAGCTGTATCACGATCGCGAAGAAGTGACCTGCCATTTGCGTCGACTGGACGGCAAGCGCCGCTGATCCTGATTCAACCCACAGAGTTTGGCGGCATTGAATGAATCGGGTAACAATGCCAGCCAGTTTTTGGAGAGACGTATGTCTGAACTCATCGATACCTTGTCCGTTGACGCCGTTCTCGACGCAACCGGATTGAGTTGCCCTGAACCGGTGATGATGCTGCACCAGAAGGTGCGGGATCTGCACGCCGGTGGCTTGCTTAAAGTCATCGCCACCGACCCGTCGACCCGCCGTGACATTCCTAAGTTTTGCGTGTTTCTTGGGCATGAACTGGTCGAGCAGCAGGCTGATGGTGGGACTTATGTGTACTGGATTCGCAAGAAGCTTGATTGAGTGAGTGCGCTAAGTCTTCACCGGTATAGGAGATGCCGCCCCGTCCCCGCGCTGTCGCGCAGCAAACACGAGACCTGTAATTGAATGGCCTCGTCCTCGTCCTCGCTGTCGTGGGCTTCTATAAGAATGCCACCGTGGCGCACAGACGCCTCGGCTTGGGCGAGTCCATTCAATTACAAAAATTTATGCATCACTCCGGATTACCTGTGGCCCAAATTTACTCGGGGAAGTTTGCGGCGCGGCGTGTCTGATGAACCGCGCCGTTGCCTTCGCCAATGAGTTGGCCCACAGGTGCGCTCTAAACCACTTTTTCAGAGCGTATTTTCCGATCTCTGCCTAGTAGGCAGAAATCGAAAAGTCCGGCTTTTTAAGTCCGGGTTGTACAGATGCTTTTGGATGTCCTGGCATTACAAGTCGTAGCGCAGGCTTAACAGTACTGTCCGTGGATCATTGATCGAATAATACCGTTGGCCGCTGGACGGGATGTAACCCACCGATTGCGGGTAGGCGCGATCTAACAGGTTTTTGACCCCCAGCGTGGTTGTCCAGTGTCCGTCTGCGGTGATGTAGCGAGCGCTGGCGTTCCAGAAGGTCTGTTTAGGAATCTCTTGAATGTCATCGTTGAGTGGGTTGCCGTACGAGCGGGTTTGGAACTGTGCGTCGGTGCCGACCAGCACCGCGCCGGGGACGTTCAACGGTACGGTGTAGTTGAGAGCAACGCTGGCGTTCCATTTAGGCGAGTAGATCAATTGCTTGCCATCAGCGTCGACGCCCGCGCCTGACGCATTCTGGAAGTCGTCGTAGCGGCTTTGCAGGTAGCCGACATTGGCGGTCAATTGCAGGTCGCTCGTCAGGGCGGTGAGGGTTTCCAATTCCACGCCATAGGTGTGGGCGCGACCGACGTTGGTCCGCAGGTTAACCCCCAACGTCGGGTCGTAGGCGTTAGTCTGCAAATCCTTATAGTCGTTGTAGAACACGGCGACGTTGGCGCGTAGGCGCTGGTTGAAGAAGTCGCCCTTGAAGCCGGTTTCGTAGGTAGTGACATCTTCGGGTGAAAACGCCGTTTCCGCCGCTGCTGCTGTGGGCGCGCGGTTGTCGTAGCCGCCCGCTTTGAAGCCCTTGGCGACGTAAGCGTACTGATTGAGATGTGCAGTCCAGGCATACTCCAGACCGATCTTGGGGCTGGTGCTCTGCCACGACTTGCTCGCGTCAGCAGTAAAGTTCACTCCCGTGACTGCGCGGTTGGCGGTGAGCGCGTAGTTGGTAAAGTCGAAGTTCTTGTGCTCTCGGGTAAAACGCAGGCCGGCGATTAGTGACAGCTGCGGCGTCAGCTTGTAGCTCCCTTGGCCGTAAAGCGCATAACTGTCGGTAGTCGTGGTGCTGTATTGGCCTTGGCCGATTACTGCAGCGCGGGCGATGGAGTAGGTGAGGTTGTCGCGGTCAGCGTCGAACTTCTCGTGGTAGACGAATACCCCAGTGGTAAAGCTGAAACGGTCGTAGTTGCCATTGATTTGAAAGTCCTGAGTCACATAGGCCTGTTTATACAGAATCAAGTTCTGCTGAATCAGCGCGGCTTGCCCAGAATTGTCATAGTCCACCGGCTGGTGGAAGGCTGAATAGGCCGTCACGGATTTGAAGCTCAACTGGTCGTTGAACGCATAGATTGCCCGCAGCACGCCGCTACCCTGATCCAGCTTGTTCTTGGGGTCGAGGCTCGAATAGCTTTTGAACTTGTCGAAATGCCCGTTTGCGTCGAATGGCGTGTAGCTGGTGGTGTCGCCACGGTCGAAGGTGCCAGCCACGGTGAGTTGGACATCCCACGGCGAATCGTCGGGCTTGAAGCGCAGCTTGCCCCGATAAGACTGGATATCAATATTGTTCACGTCCTTGTGCCGGGTCGGGTCCCACACGGTCCCGTCGCGGTTGAGGTCGGTGGCCGAGAAGCTGCCGAACAGGGCGTGGTCCACCAATGGGCCGCTGATGAGAAAGCGCGCATTGGCGGCGTTGTAGCTACCGCCACCGAGTTCAAAAAAACCACGGGTTTCCTGATCAGGATCGTGGGTAATCACACGTATAGCGCCGGCGCTGCTGTTGCGCCCGTAAAGCGTGCCCTGGGGACCGCGCAGAACTTCCACCCGCTCGACGTCGTTGAAGTCGAGC
>NZ_JAMFRV010000361.1 GCF_026224925.1 Pseudomonas sp.
TGATCACGCGAAACTCCATGTTTGCTAGCTAATACTGATCAGAGGTCGGAGCCGATGCAATTTTCCCTATAGCTTCGAGAGGGTCGCTCCCCTTCGAAAAACCCATATAAGCTGTAAACGGCAGACATCACATACACTGTTTTGAGTTCATGGCTATCAACTTAGCTCTACTTTTGTACTATGTACATAGGGTTAATCGGCATTTCCGACTAAAACGTCCATATTTTGAAAAAAGTAAAGCCGACGAGCAAAAAGGGGGCAAATGGCTGCTTGCTTGATGACTCAGGGCCCAACTGTACGTAGCGCCCGGTAACGCATTGAGGCAAGCGGGGCCAAACCGTTCGGCGGATCAGCAGCCACGCTACGCTGGCGATGCCGGCGCCGATAAACGTCGCCAAAAGGTGCAAATTGTCACTGCCCAGTGCCAACGCCGCCAATAATTTCACATCGGCCCCGCCCAAGCGCCCCAGCGCGTAGCCGGGTAGCGTGAACGCCAATGCCAGCAATAGCGCCCATAGGCCATCCGCGGCCGGTTCGCCCAGCCAGGTATGGCCGGTTAGCAGCAAAAATACTAGAAACAGGGCGCCTGCGCCAAACGTAAGCCCATTTGAGATGCTCCGGTGTCGAGCGTCCTGCTCGGCGCACATTAAAAACCATACCCATAATAAAAAGAGCTGCATACGTTAAATAAAATCCTTATTCAGAGAAACAAACCTATGCTCAACTGAAGCCGCTTGTCAGAGTAGAAGTCGACATGCAAAACGTCTCTCGCACCTCCCGCCCGAACTTCTCCTCTGTCCGTAAACAAACCGGTGCGGCAGCCATTGAGTTTGCGGCAGTCTTTATAATTTTTTTCGCGGTGTTCTATGCACTTGTGAGTTATAGCTTGCCCCTGTTAATGATGCAGTCTTTCAATGCGGCGACCACCGAGGCGGTGCGCAGAGCCGTTGCAGTCAGCCCTAGAGTGGCCGGTTATCAGGGCGTGGTGCAAACTCAGGCCAGCGCCACTGTGCTAAGTCAATTGGTATGGATGCCAACCGCCCTTGCATTCGATCAAACTAACGTTACCGCTGTCTATGACCCCGCCAGCAAATTGCTGACTGTTTCGATTAATTATCCGGTCAGCAAACTGGCCAATGTGCTGCCGCCTTTGGTGCTGCCAGTCATCGGTCAGGTTCCTAGCCTGCCGACCTTTTTAACCGCCCAAGCGAGTCTTCAACTTGGCCCTTAAAGACGCTCTACTTGGCCGCCTGCGGGGACGCGTCTATGCACCTTCAGCAGAGGTGGCTAGCCCGCCCGAAAAGTCGAATGTCGGTTTGTACCTGCAACTTGACGATGACGGCTGCGTACTGCAACTCAGCGAGTTATTAAGGCCGCTCGTGGCGCCTCAACGGCTAGATATCGGCGTGCTTCCCGTCGCTGGACGCAAGCTGAAGGATTATTTGATGCCCGACAGTGCGCTAGTCGTCGAGGGTGTCCCAGAAGACTGGATTGGGCTCACGTTGGACCTGGACTTCAAGGGCGCCGACGGTCAGGTGGTGCACACCCGCGGTTGGCTCCAGGCCAATGAATCCCGGCCTCATGTACATGGCTGGCGCTTGCAGTTACTGGACGTCGGTGACCTGGTGCGCGAGACGTTGGCCGCCCAGTGTCGCCAGCAATGTTTGCTGAATGCCGGACGTATGGCCGAGCAGCTTCGTGCTTGCAGCTTCGCGCGCCTGGCGGACGTGGTGGGTGAGCAGTTAGCGGAATTGGCCCAGCGCTGGCGGGTGCCCTGCCTGGCGCTGGCCTTGCCCGAAGCACACGGTCTGGGCTGGCGAATCTACAGCCAGTACAGCGCACACAACGCCCCAAAGCTGTGGCAAACCGGGCAGCGCCTTGGCGATGAATTGAACAAGCTGGATGGCTCGGGCGCGCATCAATTCGCCTTTGATTCCGACAGTGGGTTTGCGCGTTTGCAAAGTGCATTTGGCAACGCCAATGGGTTTCTGCTGCCGTATCGCGAAGCAGCCGAAGCCGAAGCTTGGTTGTTGTTCGGTTTCTATCAGGCTGACGAACAGGCGCCGGACCTGACCCAGCGCGAATGGCTGCAGATGAGTGCGGCGATGGCCGGCCCGTTGCTGAATCGACTGGCTGAGGAGCAACATCAACATCAGCGGGAACGCCTGGACGTGCTACAGGATTTATTGGGCACGGGGTGGTGGGAATTGCTTCCTACGGATGAAGTGCAATTGGCCCCGCAGCTGGCACGAGGGCTGCGGTTGGGAGCACGCAGTGATCGGTTGCGACGCCAGGATTGGCTCGACATGGTGCACCCGGCAGATCGCCAAGAGCTGACTAGCCGTCTGACAGAGCTACGCGATCACGGCACTCCGCTATTGCTGTGCGTGCGCATGCACCACCTTGATCCGGTTCACGGCGTGGTTTGGCAGCGCATTCAAGGGCAGTCGGTCATCAGTGGTCAGGTGCGGCGCGTGTTGGGCTTCATGCTTGACGTCAGCGATATCAAAAATCAAGAAACCCAGGCCGCTGCCGCCCATGCGCGGCTGGATAATCTGGTGGCCAGTTCGCCAGCAGTGATTTATGTACAAAAGTACGTCGAGGGCGCGTTGCTGCCTACATTCTTCAGTGGCAGCCTGATGCCGCTGCTGGGTTTGACGTTGGCGGAGTGCGTCAACGGGCAACTGGACAATTACATCCATCCGGACGACCGCGACCTGTATTTTGCACGCACCCGTGAGCTACTGCGCGAAGGTGCAGTGCGCAGCCGCTATCGTTTGCGTGACAAGCGCGGTGAGTATCACTGGTTGCTCGATGAGGCCAAGCTTCTGCGTAATGATTTAGGCATTCCGATTGAGGCGGTGGGGCTGTGGCTGGACGTAACCGACGCCACGCACGCTGCCGAACA
>NZ_JAMFRV010000362.1 GCF_026224925.1 Pseudomonas sp.
CATAGTCATGCATGCGGTAATTTTTTGCCCATGGTTGCTGGGTAGCGTTTAGGTAAAAACCTGCACCGAGGCCGAAATCCCAAGCACCGTCTGGATCACCCGGTACATCGGGGCCGCGCGGACTGGTGTCCGGCGCCACAATAATCAAACCCAGTTCGGCCGCTATTCGCTGCGCGCCGGCTTTGTGCATGAAATTTTCATCCGTGCAGGTCAGTCCGGACAACCAATAGACCACCGGCAACTTGCCACCCTGCTCCGCCTGAGGCGGCAGATACACGGCAAACACCATGTCACAACCGAGCACATCGGAATGATGCTTGTAGCGCTTGTGCCAGCCGCCGAAGCTTTTCTGGCAGGAAAGATTTTCCAAAGTCATGGGGAAGGCTCCCAGCTACAAGCTTCAAGCCCTAAGCTGCAAGAAGGCACAACGCCCCCCCTTGCAGCTTGAAGCTTGAAGCTTACCGCTGCTCTCAGAAGTGAATGACAGTGCGAATGCTTTTGCCTTCATGCATCAGGTCAAACGCCTTGTTGATGTCTTCCAGCCCCATGGTGTGAGTAATGAACGTATCCAGCGGAATTTCGCCGGTTTGCGCCATCTCAACGTAGCTTGGCAACTCCGTACGGCCGCGAACGCCGCCGAACGCCGAACCGCGCCAGACGCGCCCGGTAACCAGCTGGAATGGCCGTGTCGAGATTTCTTGACCCGCGCCCGCTACACCAATGATGACCGACTCGCCCCACCCTTTGTGGCAGCACTCGAGCGCAGCACGCATCAGTTGTACGTTGCCAATGCATTCGAACGAGAAATCCACACCGCCGTCGGTGAGATCAACGATCACTTCCTGGATAGGTCGGTCGTAGTCTTTCGGGTTGATGCAGTCAGTAGCGCCCAGCTGTTTGGCGATGTCGAATTTGCCAGGGTTGATGTCGATGGCAATAATCCGCCCGGCCTTGGCTTTTACCGCGCCGATCAATGCCGACAAACCGATGCCGCCCAAACCGAAAATCGCGACGGTATCACCCGGCTTGACCTTGGCGGTATTGATCACTGCACCGATCCCGGTGGTGACCCCGCAGCCCAGCAGGCAAACTTTTTCCAAAGGCGCGTCTTTGGATATTTTAGCGACCGAGATTTCCGGGAGCACGGTGTACTCGGAGAAGGTCGAGGTTCCCATGTAATGGAAAATCGTCTGACCCTTGTAGGAGAAGCGCGATGTGCCATCCGGCATCAAACCTTTGCCCTGAGTAGCGCGAATGGCTTGGCACAGGTTGGTTTTGCCCGACAGGCAGTATTTACATTTGCGGCATTCAGGGGTGTACAGCGGGATCACGTGATCGCCGACGACAACCGACGTCACGCCTTCGCCGATGGCCTCAACAATTGCGCCGCCTTCGTGACCAAGAATCGACGGAAAAATACCTTCTGGGTCTGCACCGGACAGGGTGTAGGCGTCCGTATGGCAAACGCCAGAAGCAACGACCCGCAGTAACACTTCGCCGGCCTTGGGCATCGCGACATCGACTTCAACGATTTCGAGCGGTTTCTTGGCTTCAAAGGCAACGGCAGCACGTGACTTGATCATCTTTTTCTCCAGCGAGTAAATACAAGTCCACGAGTGTAATACAGTGCCGTTTGAGGAATAATCCGAACGAAAGCAAAACATTATTGCTGAGCAGGGATAATCAAGGGGCGTAAACCAGTGGTCGCCAATCTATGGGAAGGGCTGGATGAGTTCGTCGCGGTGGCCGAATGCGGGCAATTTACCGCGGCGGCCGAACGCATGGGCGTTTCGTCATCACACATCAGTCGCCAAATCGTTCGGCTTGAGGAGCGGTTGCAAACGCGTTTACTGTACCGCAGCACCCGACGCGTCACCCTGACCGAGGCAGGGCAAACCTTCCTACAACATTGTCAGCGACTACAGGACGGTCGCGAAGAAGCGTTGCGCGCCGTTGGCGATCTGGCCAGCGAGCCCAAGGGCTTACTGCGCATGACCTGTGCAGTAGCGTATGGCGAGCGGTTTATTGCGCCATTGGTGACGGAGTTCATGGGCCTTTACCCGCAGTTACGGGTCGACATCGAACTGAGCAACCGAACGCTGGATTTAGTGCACGAGGGCCTTGATCTGGCGATTCGCCTGGGCCGCTTGCAGGATTCGCGATTGGTCGCCACCCGCCTCGCGCCGCGCACAATGTACCTGTGCGCATCGCCGTCTTACCTTGAACGGTATGGCCGGCCCCACAGCTTGTCCGAACTGAGCCGCCATAATTGCCTGATCGGTAGCACTGACACCTGGCTACTGCAGCAAAACGGACGGGAGTTTTCACAACGGGTTCAAGGCAACTGGCGCTGCAACAGTGGCCAAGCAGTCCTGGATGCGGCGTTACAAGGCATCGGATTGTGCCAATTGCCGGACTATTACGTGCTTGAGCATTTGAACAGCGGCAAGTTGATTCCTTTGCTCGACGCCCATCAGCCGCCGAACACAGCCGTGTGGGCGCTGTACCCGCAGCAACGGCACCTGTCGCCAAAAGTGCGCAAGCTGGTGGAACACCTGAAAGCAGGATTGGCGATACGTAAGGAGTATTGCGAGCAAGTCAGGTTCAGCGTTTGACTCAGAATGTGCGGCGCTGACGCAACCATTCAAGGTCTTCAGGGCGAGTGACCTTGATGTTGTCAGAGCGGCCTTCGATCAATCGTGGAGACTGACCGGACCATTCCATGGCCGACGCTTCATCGGTGATACTGACGTCCGACACGAGGCTGTCAGCCAATGCGCGATGCAGTGCGCCAAGCCTGAACATCTGCGGCGTGTAGGCCAGCCAGATAAAACTGCGATCGACCGTCTCCGCTACCCGTCCGTTGCTGTCTGCACGCTTGAGCGTGTCGCGAGCAGGAACAGCCAGCAGACCGCCTACGGGATCATCAGCCAATTCAGACAGCAATTTGTCTAGATCCCCACGCGACAGGTTGGGTCGAGCAGCATCGTGGACAAGTACCCAATCGTCGTCATGAGCACCATGGCCGTGCAGATGCAGCAACGCGTTGAGTACCGAGTCGGCCCTTTCAAGCCCGCCCGCCGCCCGTTGAATCCGTGGATCGGCCGCGCAGGCCAAGGTTGGCCAGTAAGGATCATCCACTGCCAAGCTGATCACCAATCCCTTGAGCTGGGGGTGATCGAGAAAGCAATTGAGGCTGTGTTCTAGAATAGTGAGGCCGCCCAACAACAAATATTGTTTGGGACGGTCAGCCGCCATGCGAGCGCCAACACCCGCAGCAGGAATAACTGCCCAGAAGGCAGGCAACGCGCAGGTCATTGGGCCAACTGGTAGAGAGTTTCGCCGTCTTTAACCATGCCGAGCTCATGACGAGCACGCTCTTCAACGGTCTCCATGCCTTTTTTCAGCTCTAGCACTTCAGCGTCAAGAATACGGTTACGTTCCAGCAGCGCATCGTTTTCAGCATGCTGATCAGCGATTTGTTGGGACAAAGTGGCTACTTGCGCCAGACTTCCATTACCCACCCACAGGCGATACTGCAGGCCAGCCAGCAGCAGGAGCAAGATCAGGAACAACCAGTTAGGACTGCGCATTGAATATCAGGTACTCAGTGGAAAAAGACAGCGGTGCCAACACGTTTAAAGAGTGAGAGCATCGAACCCGATTACCGGGCCCGATCACTCATACGCGTAAAGAATCATCAGCTAACCGACTTTTCCTATAGCGCCCGTCGCCTTTTTACCATTTCCTGCTCAGCCGCGAAACTCGCCGCGACCGTTGTAAACAGCCTTGGCGCCCAATTGCTCTTCGATACGCAGCAATTGGTTGTACTTGGCGATGCGGTCAGAGCGGCTCAACGAACCGGTTTTGATCTGACCTGCAGCAGTACCGACCGCCAGATCAGCGATGGTCGAATCTTCTGTCTCACCGGAACGGTGCGAGATAATCGCCGTATAACCGGCAGCTTTGGCCATTTGAATGGCTTCCAGCGTTTCAGTCAGGGTACCGATCTGGTTGAACTTGATCAGGATCGAGTTGGCGATCTTTTTATCGATGCCTTCTTTCAGGATCTTGGTGTTGGTCACGAACAAGTCGTCGCCCACCAATTGAATCTTCTCGCCGATTTTGTCAGTCAGCGTCTTCCAGCCTGCCCAATCGGACTCGTCCATGCCGTCTTCAACGGAAATGATTGGGTAGCGCTCAGTCAGGCCAGCCAGATAATCAGCGAAACCGGTCGAATCATAGACCTGACCTTCGCTGGCCAGATTGTATTTACCGTCTTCGTAGAACTCACTGGCTGCGCAATCCAGCGCCAGCGTCACGTCGGTACCCAAGGTGTAACCGGCGTTGGAGACGGCTTCCGAGATAACACGCAAAGCGTCTTCGTTGGACGCCAGGTTAGGCGCGAAACCACCTTCATCGCCCACCGTAGTGCTCAGGCCACGGGCCTTGAGAACAGCTTTGAGGTGATGGAAAATTTCGGTGCCCATGCGCAATGCTTCCGAGAACGTCTTGGCGCCCACCGGCTGCACCATGAATTCCTGGATATCGATGTTGTTATCGGCGTGCTCGCCACCGTTGATGATGTTCATCATCGGCACCGGCATCGAATAAACACCCGGCGTGCCGTTGAGGTTAGCGATGTGCGCGTAAAGAGGCAGGTCCTGGTCCTGAGCGGCAGCTTTGGCAGCGGCCAAGGACACCGCGAGGATCGCGTTGGCGCCCAGGCTGGCTTTGTTTTCGGTAGCGTCCAGCGCGATCATGGCGCGATCAAGCGCTTGCTGGTCGACTGGGTCTTTGCCCAACAAAAGAGCGCGGATAGGGCCATTGATGTTGGCCACAGCCTTGAGCACACCTTTGCCCAAGTAACGGCTCTTGTCGCCATCACGCAACTCGAGTGCTTCACGCGAGCCGGTGGAAGCACCGGACGGCGCGCACGCACTGCCGATGATGCCGTTATCGAGGAGCACATCCGCTTCCACGGTGGGATTGCCACGGGAGTCGAGAACTTCACGACCTTTGATGTCGACGATTTTTGCCATTGTTGTAAACACTCCAGGATTGACGAAGACGACGCAGGTGAAAATAGGGATTGTCGCCGTCAGCACATATAAAGCGGGCAGTCTTGACGGGCGACAAACCTCTGACCATCGATCAGAGAAATAGTGTGCGGATCTTTACGGAACCGCACTCTACCGGAGAAGCGGCTGTTACGCGGTTTCTACCGTCGGAAAACTTTTTACTAAGTTATCAAGCGCTTTTAGCTGAGTCAGGAATGGCTCAAGCTTGTCCAGACGCAGGGCGCAAGGACCATCACATTTGGCGTTATCCGGGTCTGGATGCGCCTCGAGGAACAACCCCGCCAGACTCTGGCTCAGACCGGCCTTGGCCAGATCAAGCACCTGTGCACGACGACCACCGGCAGAGTCGGAGCGACCGCCCGGCATTTGCAGGGCGTGGGTCACGTCGAAAAATACCGGGTACTCGAATTGCTTCATGATGCCGAAGCCGAGCATGTCCACGACCAGGTTGTTGTAACCGAAGCTTGAGCCGCGCTCACACAGAATCAACTGATCATTCCCCGCCTCTTCGCACTTGTTCAGGATGTGTTTCATTTCCTGAGGTGCAAGGAACTGGGCTTTTTTGATGTTGATTACCGCGCCAGTCTTGGCCATGGCCACCACCAGATCGGTCTGCCGCGACAAAAACGCCGGCAGTTGAATAATGTCACAGACTTCAGCCACGACTGCAGCTTGCTCCGGCTCATGCACGTCAGTGATCAACGGCACACCAAAGGTCTTTTTGATCTCTTCGAAAATCCGCATGCCCTCTTCCAGGCCAGGGCCACGGTAAGAGGCCACGGAAGACCGATTGGCTTTGTCGAAGCTGGCCTTGAACACGTATGGAATGCCGAGTTTCTCAGTCACGCGCACATAGGCTTCGCACACTTGCATCGCCATGTCCCGCGATTCCAGCACATTCATGCCGCCAAACAACACAAACGGCTTGTCGTTGGCGATTTCGATTGCACCGACACGGATGATCTTCTGCGACATGCTTTTCATACTTGGGCTCAAGCCTTCTTCTGGTGTTGGGTCAGCGCCGCCTTCACAAAACCACTGAACAACGGATGACCGTCACGCGGTGTCGAGGTGAATTCAGGGTGGAACTGGCACGCAACGAACCATGGGTGATCAGGGGCTTCGATCACTTCAACCAGAGCACCATCGCCGGAACGACCGGTGATTTTCAAACCGGCTTCGATCAAGCTTGGCAGCAGGTTATTGTTCACTTCGTAACGATGACGATGACGCTCGACGATGACGTCTTTGGCATAGCAATCGTGAACCAGCGAACCGGGCTCGATTTGGCAATCCTGTGCACCCAGACGCATGGTGCCGCCCAGGTCGGACGTTTCGGTGCGAACTTCAACGGCGCCGGTGGCGTCTTCCCACTCGGTGATCAGACCCACGACTGGATGGCCGCTGGTGCGATCGAACTCGGTGGAGTTGGCATCTTTCCAGCCCAGCACATTACGTGCGAACTCGATGACGGCCACTTGCATGCCCAGGCAGATACCCAGGTAGGGAACCTTGTTTTCGCGAGCAAACTGCACGGCAGTGATCTTGCCTTCTACGCCACGCAGACCGAAGCCACCTGGCACCAGAATCGCGTCTACGCCTTCCAGCAAGGCGGTGCCTTGGTTTTCAATGTCTTCGGAATCGATGTAACGCAGGTTCACTTTGGTGCGGTTGGTGATGCCAGCGTGACTCATCGCTTCGATAAGCGATTTGTAAGCGTCGAGCAACTCCATGTACTTACCGACCATGGCGATGGTGACTTCATGCTCAGGGTTGAGCTTGGCGTCGACCACTTTTTCCCATTCAGACAAATCAGCGCCGCCGCATTGCAGGCCGAAACGCTCAACGACGAAATCATCCAGACCCTGGGCGTGTAACACAGCCGGGATCTTGTAGATGGTGTCGAGGTCTTCCAGGGAAATAACCGCGCGCTCTTCAACGTTGGTGAACAACGCGATTTTACGACGTGAAGAAATATCGATCGGGTGATCGGAGCGGCAGATCAACACATCAGGCTGCAAGCCGATGGAGCGCAGCTCTTTTACCGAATGCTGAGTGGGCTTGGTCTTTGTTTCACCGGCCGTGGCGATGTAAGGCACCAGCGTCAAGTGGATCAACATGGCGCGCTTGGCACCGACTTCAACCCGCAATTGGCGAATGGCTTCGAGGAACGGCTGCGACTCGATGTCGCCAACGGTCCCACCGATTTCGACCATGGCGACGTCAGCATCGCCAGCGCCCTTGATGATGCGGCGCTTGATTTCGTCGGTGATGTGCGGGATCACCTGGATAGTTGCGCCCAGATAATCACCACGGCGCTCTTTGCGCAGGACGTGTTCATACACACGGCCGGTGGTGAAGTTGTTGTTCTGGGTCATGGTGGTGCGGATGAACCGCTCGTAATGGCCCAGGTCCAGGTCGGTTTCGGCGCCGTCATGTGTGACGAACACTTCACCGTGCTGGAACGGGCTCATGGTGCCCGGGTCCACGTTGATGTAGGGGTCCAGCTTCAGCATGGTGACCTTAAGTCCCCGCGCCTCCAGGATGGCCGCCAATGAAGCTGCGGCAATGCCTTTCCCCAATGAAGAAACAACACCGCCCGTGACGAAGATGTAGCGCGTCATGAAAAACCCTAGAAGTCTGCGTTAAAGCGGTCAGAGCCGCCGGGGAAAGCGAAGGAAGGCCGAAGCCCGCAATTACCAAAAAATCTCACAGTGCACTCCTTAAAATTGCTGCGTTGGGACCGGCAGACTGAAAAAACCTACCTGTTGCGCGCTACATTTTTGAGAATCGCCCAGCAAAAACAGCCTGGTAATCGGCAACTTCCGTCGATTCACAAGAATCCACAGAAGCTCTATCAAGAAGGGAGCGTAGTCTACCGGAAACGGGCTTTCAGCTCAAACTTTGGTCGTTCGTCGGTGAGATCCAGCGTAATCGCCAGTTACCATGGGCTGTTCCGTCGAGTCCAGGCAGGTTGGCGACTGCCAATAACTGGTTTTCCCGGTACAACAACGGCAAACGACTGCGAATAAAAACGGGTAAACCACTTTCGTTGAGCAGCCGTTTGAGATCACGGTGGCCGCGACCGGGCAAGTGCATGACTTCCCCGCCTTGGCGATAACGCACCTGAAACTCACCGGCCGGGGCCTCACCGTCGAAATAAAGCTGGCCGTTGTGTGCCAGTTGCAGCGGTTGCGGGGCGTCGCGCCAGAGGGTTACGGCGACGAGTGGCTGCAACCACGCCGTTGGCAGCCA
>NZ_JAMFRV010000363.1 GCF_026224925.1 Pseudomonas sp.
AGGTGTGGTTATTAATTTTGGGGCGATACTTGGAACGATTGTGTTCGGTCTTTTAGGCGCGCGCTATAAAATTAAAACCTTGCAGGTTTTCTTCTTGATCGCCACTGCGGTGCTTGTGGTTGTCTTTGGTTGTTCGTTAGGCAATTTGAACCTGGCCCTGATGCTAGGGCTTGTCGTTGGGATATTTGGCGTGGGTGCAACGGCAGGGCTGCATTCCATCGCCCCGATGATTTATAAATCAACCCATCGAGCGACGGGTGTCGGCCTTGCTATTGGCGTCGGTCGCTTAGGCAGCATGTCATCGCCGACAGTGGCCGGGATACTGCTTGATCAAGGTTGGAAACCCACGAGCTTGTTCTTTTTGGTCGGTGTTGTTTTAGCAGTTTCAGCAGTGGCAGTTGTATTGATGAAAGATTTCAGCAGCTCGCCCATAAAAAATTAATATCCATGCTTCCCTTGGGACTCCGTTCCCTGAAGGCAGTGCGGCCCCACGATGATCTGCGTTTTGTAGATATCTGAATTAGAAGCCGATGCGTAGCTGGCGTTAGACACAGTCCATACACTCGACTCACAACAGCCGGACAGTGCGGCTGTCACTACAACAACAAGAGGCAATGCCCATGAGTCGCAAGTCCAACAAGGTGCGCAGTGGCGTACTTGGGGCGGTGCTGTGTGGAATCTCCATCTGCGCCCTCGCTTCGGTGCCGGCTTCCGAGGTCGGCGACCCTGCGCACCGCACAGCCTTGATCTCCAATCAGGCGGACCAGGCAGTCTTGCTGGGTGCTGCCATCACTGGCAGTAACCGCTTAGTCGCCGTGGGGGAACGTGGGCTGGTGCTGCTGTCCGATGATGCTGGCGCGCACTGGCGCCAAAGCCCCGTCCCCGTTAGCGTTACCCTAACGTCCGTGCGCTTCGCCGGTCAGCAAGGGGTTGCAGTCGGTCATGGTGGTGTGGTGTTAACCAGCAACGACGGCGGCGAACACTGGGTGCTGCGCCTCGATGGACGCCGTGCCGCAGAGCTGGCTCTGCAGGCGGCGAAGGCTGACAACAATCCAGCATTGATCGAACGTGCGCAACAACTGGTGGACGAAGGTCCGGACAAGCCGTTTCTGGATGTGGCGATAGACAATGACGGGCACCTGCTAGTGGTGGGCGCCTACGGCATGATCTTCGCTTCTGCGGATTTCGGGCAGAACTGGAGCCCCTGGATGGGGCGTCTGGACAACCCTGACGGGCTTCACCTGTACGCGATTCGCCAGCGTGGCAATGAGCTGCTGGTCGCCGGGGAACGCGGCTTGGTGCTGAGCTCTGTCAACAACGGTGCAAGCTTCACGCGGCTAGAGACCTCCTATAAGGGCAGTCTGTTCGTCGCCGAATTGCTCGGCGAGCGGGATATTGTCGTTGCCGGGCTCAAGGGCAGCCTGCTGCGTAGCCATGACGGTGGCGTGACTTGGCTGCGCCTCACTGCCGCCGATGCTTCTTCGTTTACCGGCTCCGCCCTCGGTGCCGACGGTTCCCTCTACCTTGTGACCCAGGCCGGTCACGTGCTCGGCCTGCAGCACGGGGCTCTGGTGCAACTGAGTCAGCACGCCTTGCCATCGCTGAACGGCATCGCACCGGTCAATGCTGAAAACGTTTTAGTGCTCAGTAATCGCGGGTTGACCACGCTGCGACTTGATGGGCCCGCGGAGGGTCTGAAATGAATCTGAATATCTCTCTGCCAGGACCTACCCCAATGGCCGATTTCGACTCCCGTTCCGGTTCACTGGTCGAACGCGCGATATTTAACCATCGCTTGATCGTAGTGGTGCTGTGCTTGCTGTTCACGGCCTTCTTCGCCAGCCAGTTGCGTCACCTTGAACTCTCTGCGAGCTTCGAAAAGATGATTCCGCAAGGGCATCCCTATATTCAGAACTTCACTGCCCATGAGAAAGACCTGGTGGGACTTGGCAACGCCGTGCGCGTCGTCTTGGCCAATCCCAAGGGTACTCTCTATGACGCACAGTACATGGACGCTCTGCGTGAGTTGAACGACGAGTTGTTTCTGATGCCCGGTGTCAATCGTATGCAGATGAAGTCGCTGTGGACGCCGTCGACTCGCTGGGCTGGCGTCACAGAGGACGGCCTGGAAGGTGGGCCGGTGATTCCGGACGGCTACAACGGATCTCCAGCCAGCCTGCAACAACTGAGGGATAACCTGTCACGCTCCGGCGAAGTCGGCCGTCTGGTCGCTACCGACTTCCGCTCCACCGCTATCTTCGTGCCATTGCTCGCCAAAGATGCCCAAGGCCATGCGCTGGACTACGCAGCACTGGCAGAGTCTCTGGAGCAATTACGCCACAAGTACCAAGCACGCGGCTATGAGATGCATGTCACCGGTTTCGCCAAGCTGGTCGGCGATCTGATTGATGGGGTGCGTAGCGTCTTGCTGTTCTTTCTCATAACCCTGGCATTGAGCAGCGCCGTACTTTACTGGTTCACCCGCTGCTGGCGTTCCACCGCTGCTGTGGTCGTTGCCTCGCTGATTGCCGTGGTCTGGGAACTCGGCATGCTGCCGACCCTCGGCTTTGCGCTTGATCCCTATTCCATTCTGGTGCCATTCCTGGTCTTCGCCATTGGCATGAGCCACGGCTCGCAGAAGATGAACGGCATCCTGCAGGATGTCGGGCGAGGCGCCAGCAAGCTGACGGCCGCCCGATTCACCTTCCGTCGTTTGTTCGGGGCTGGTATGGCCGCGCTGGTGATCGATGCAGTCGGCTTCGGCGTGCTATTTGTGATCGACATCGAGGTGATTCGCGAGCTGGCGCTGGCCGCCTCGATTGGCGTCGCAATTCTGATTTTTACCAATCTGATCCTGCTGCCGGTGATCCTCAGCTACGTCGGTGTCTCGCCGCGTGCTGCACAGCGAAGTCTGCGCGCTGAACACGCCGAGCAGAACGGGGCGGCCAGGCATTTGATGTGGCGCGTACTCGACCGTTTCACCCAACGTCGCTGGGCCATCGGTGCGATCGTCGTCAGTTTGCTGCTAGCTTTGGGCGCGTGGAACGTTGCCAGCTATCTGCAAGTTGGTGACTTGGACCCAGGCGCGCCGGAACTGCGCCAGGATAGTCGCTACAACCGTGACATTGCTTTTATGAACAGCCGCTATGGTGCCTCCAGCGACGTACTGGCGATCATGGTGAAGACCCCGGCGGGCTACTGTTCTGCGCTATCGACCCTGAGTAAGGTTGACGCCCTGGAATGGCAGTTGCGTCAGCTCGAAGGGGTGGAAAGCACCGATACCCTGGCTCTGCTGAGCCGGCGCATGAGTGCCGCACTGAATGAAGGTAACCCGAAGTGGTACGACCTTGTGCCCAATCAGGACATGCTTAATACGATCACTGCCAGCGCCCCGCGTGGACTCTATGACGACAGCTGCTCGCTGCTGACGTTCTACGTGTACCTGGCTGACCACAAGGCCGCCACGTTGTCGCGGGTCACCAAACACATCGAACAATTCGCTGCGGCGAATAACACCGAAGAAGTGCAATTCCTGCTGGCGGCTGGCACGGCCGGCATCGAGGCCGCCACCAATATGGTAGTCACCGATGCGTGGCGACGGATGAACCTGCTGGTTTACGCCATTGTCGCGTTACTGGCGTTGGTCACTTTCCGCTCCTGGCGTGCGGTGATCGTCGCAGTGTTGCCGCTGATGCTGACCTCAGTATTGGCTGAGGCGTTGATGGTCGTTCTGGGCATGGGCGTGAAGGTCGCAACGTTGCCAGTGATTGCCCTAGGCGTTGGTATCGGTGTCGACTATGCGCTCTACATCCTGTCGGTAATGCTGGTGCAACTGAAAGCCGGACAACCCCTTTCAATGGCGTATTACCGCTCGTTAATATTTACCGGCAAGGTGGTGATGCTGACCGGCATCACACTGTCCATTGGCGTTGCTACCTGGCTGGCAAGCCCGATCAAGTTTCAGGCTGACATGGGTGCGTTACTTGCCTTCATGTTCCTGTGGAACATGCTAGGCGCGCTGGTCCTGGTGCCGTCGCTGTCGGTATTCCTGTTGAAACCGAAGCAAGGCCTAGTAACGGAGCGGCAACTCGTGTCGGGCAAAATAGATACGCCAATACTTGAACAGATCGACCGCTAGCCTGAGTCGTTCATAGGCTCAAAATAAATAAGAATAAATAGTGAGGAGAGCAACCTAAATGATCAATTACGATCTTATATATCCGGGCAACCCCGACCAGTACCTGGACGATCTTTGCGATCGAGTTTCAAAGGGCATGGACGAAGGCCTTTTACCGGTCGAGGTTTTTCGCGACGACGCCGTGTTCCGCGCGGAAATGGAACGTATCTTCACTCGCAACTGGATCTTCGTTGCCCACACCTCGGAAATCCCCAATAAGGGCGACTATGTGTTGCGCCGCATAGGCATCGATAAGGTCATCGTTACCCGTGACGACGATGATCAGATCAACGTGTTACTCAATCATTGCCGGCACCGTGGCTCGGAACTGTGTCATCAGGACAAGGGTAATACACGGCATTTCAAGTGCCCGTACCATGGCTGGACCTATCGCAATAACGGCGACTGGGCCGGCGCTCCGCACCTCAAAGATGCCTACGGCGGTCCGTTGGATAAAAAAGAGTGGGGCCTGTTGCGGGCGGCCAAGATCGAGGCCATTCATGGCTTTGTTTTCGCCTCGCTGAGCGAGGATGTGCCGCCACTGCGCGAATACCTGGGTGGCGCGGCGTGGATGTTCGACGCGTTGTTCGGTCTGCATCCGGATGGCATGAAGGTGCTCAAGGAGCCAGAGCGCTTCGTGGTCAAGGCAGACTGGAAGAGTGGGGCTGAAAACTTCAGCGGCGACGCTTATCACGTCAGCACTGCGCACTTGTCGGCCTCGATGTCGGAGTTCATTCCCGGGGTTAACCAGGTCAGCAGCCTGGCCAGTGGTTACGATTTTGGCAACGGCAACAGCTTTATTGGTCATGCACTGCCAGAACTGATCGCACCGATGTTCGATTTCTGGGGCTACCCGCAGGAGTTCCGCGACCAGTTTGACCTCAGCAAACTCGACGAAGTGCAATTGGAGATGCTCAAGAAGGTCCCACCGACCATCGGCACCATCTTCCCTAACTTCAGCTTCCTGCGCTTCCCGCAGCCTGACGTGCCGGGTGCGATGCCGGTGCCGTTCACCAGCATCCGCATGTGGCAGCCGGTGGCTCCGGGCGTGATGGAGCTGTGGAACTACGAGTTGGAGTATGACTTCCTCCCAGAAGAGTTCAAGGCTCGAGCGTATATGGCCGGCCAGTTCGGTTTCGGCTCAGGCGGCATCTTTGAGCAAGACGACACCGCTGTCTGGGAAGGCATTGCCAAGGTTGCTTCCAGTCCTTGGGGTCGTACCAAAGGCATGCGCCTGCATTACCAACAGAAGCGCAGCGGCGCTGATCCGGATTGGAAAGGGCCGGGCGAATTCCACCCGTCGATCTATGGCGAATACAGCCAGGAGCGTTTCTGGCGCCGCTGGGTGAAGGAAATGACTGAAGGTAAGAGCGCGAGCAAACCTGCCGATCAGTGCGACGACCAAGGAGGATGCGAGTGATGAAACATTTGCACGAAATGCGTGGGGTTGCAGAGGATTTTCTCGCCCGTGAAGCACTTATTCTCGACGAGCGCCGTTTCCGCGACTGGTTCGCGCTGCTTGACGACGAGATTGACTACGACGTGCCGATCCGCATCGCCATGCGCAATTATGCTGACGAGTTTCCGCCAGGGGCGTTTCGCATCAAGGACTGCAAAGCGCATATCCAGACTCGCATTGCGCGTCTGGAAAGCGATCATGCCTGGGCCGAAGTGCCGCCGTCACGCACTCTGCGTGTGGTCGGCAGCGTGTTGGTGGACGCCACCGAGCATGCCGACGTGATCTCGGTTGTCAGCGCAATGATTCTTTACCGCCAGCGCGGTCACGACGAGCTGGGTGATGTCATCCCGGTACGCCGCCACGACTTACTGCGGATCACCGATGACGGCCTCAAGTTGCTCAAGCGCAGGGCGTTGATCACCCACGCGGTGCTGCAGACGCCAAATCTTGGCGTATTTCTGTAACAACAAAAACAAGGGAGCCGTGACATGGCGAACGAAAAAGTGGAAGTGCTGCTCGATGCGCTCAAGTGCCAGGGCTACGGTCTTTGCCTGGGAGCAGACGACGTCTTCGAGCTGGATTCGGTGACGAACATTGCCCATCTGAAGCAGCGCTTCGTGGACATCTCGCGTAGAGACGAGTTCGAGCAATTGGTACGAGACTGCCCGGCTGCAGCCATCAGCCTTCGTGTGGTTCAAGAGTGAATACTGGAGCAGCGCATGAGTGACATTGCGAAAAACCTGATTGGCCGTAAATTTGACCAGATCTGTTTCGTCGTCCCGGACCTTGAAGCGGCGATGGCCATGTGGAGCAAAACCAATGGCGTCGAAGTGTGGAACGTCGCCCATGACCTGGCCAAGGAGCAGACTCAGAAGGAATACCGTGGACAACCCGGTGACTTCCAATTCAGCTGCGCCTACGGCTTCGCCGGCGATACCCTGATCGAGCTGGCCCGGCACGACGGCGGCAATAGCCTATACAAGGATTGGATCGACAGCCGTGGCTACGGCCCGCACCACATTGGTTTCCGCCAGTCGAGCGCCGAGGAATACGCTCAGGCCGAGCGTCATTACCGGGAGCAAGGGCTGGAAAAGGCCATGGCTGGTTTTTTCGAAGGTCCTTTCGGTAACTGCCGTTGGAGCTATTGGGACACCCGCGAGCTGATCGGTTTCTACACCGAGCTGTACTACGTCGACGGTGAACTTAACGAACGCATGGCCGCACTGCGCCGTGGCGAGAACGTCAGCATCACTTCCTGATCCGACCGGGGCGAGCGTTGCTGCCGCCCCATGAAGCGCACAGACGAATAACGGAGTAACGATTCATGAATATCATCGGTCCAGATGCGGTGGTCTTCGGTGTGGACGACATCGAAGTCGCAACCAAGTACATGACAGATTTCGGTTTGAAGCCTGCAGGGCGGGTGCGCGAAGGACTGCTGTTCGAAACACTGGACGGCACCGGCGTGATTATCTGCCAAGCCAGTGACCCGAGCCTGCCTCCAGCCCTGAGCCCGACCAACAAGGCGCGCAAGATCGTCTATGGCGTCGCCGACCAGGAGAGTATCGAACAGATCGCTGCCGAGCTGGGCAAGGACCGAGAGGTCAAACGCCTGGACGACGGTGCCATTGAGGCACTCGACGACTTGGATATTACATTGGTGTTCCAGCTGACCCGGCGCCGCGAGTTAAGCCTGCCGGCCGAGAAGATCAATGCGCCGGGAGCGCCGCTGCAGCGACCAGTCAATTGTGTCGGCGTCGACGATCAGGATGTTCTGCCGCAGGTGCGTAGCCTGGGGCACTTCGCGATGTTCGTACCCGACGTGGCCAAGGCCGAGGCGTTCTATGTCAACCGCCTGCAGTTTCGCGTCAACGACCGTCTCGGCGGTGGGCCATTCATGCGCTCCAAGGGCACTCTGGAGCATCACACCATGTTCCTTATCCAGGGCCCGCCGCAGCTCAAGGGCATCGAGCACATGGCGTTCCATCTCGGTGGCCCGAGTGAAGTGATGCAGGCGGGCAACCGCTTTCGAGATTTGGGTCATACAAGCTTCTGGGGGCCTGGCCGGCACAACTTCGGTTCAAATTGGTTTTGGTATTTCGACGGTCCGCTGGGCTGTCGTTTCGAGTACGACGCGGACATGGACAAGCACGACGACAACTGGGTCCCGCGTGAAGTACCGCTCCATGCGGATAACGCCCAGGCGTACCTGATGGAAATGCTCGAAGAGAACTGGGCACCCTTCAACGGCCCGCGCAAACCGGCGAACAACCCTGCCTGACGGCAACACTTCGCTGACCCAAAAGCCGAGGCCCGCACCTCGGCTTTTTTGCTTTTAGACCGTGGACAAAAGCGGTCACGCCAGCCTTGCATTTGTTGGATATCTGTCTTGAGGGAATCCCTCTGGCTCCCCTGAAGCGTGCTCCCTAAGATGGAGTTCAATGAGTCGGAAAGTTTTACCGAAGTGACTGTTTTGGTAATGAACAGACAATGATAAGAACAATAGAGAAGGCAATCATGACGAAGGGCAATTCATATCGTTTCACCGGCGTCGAGTGTGTCAGGTTTGCGGTAGAGGACCTTGCGAATGCGTGCCGTTTCGCTGCCGACTGGGGGCTTTCTTATGTACCCTCGGCCGATCCGGAGGTGAAGCTTTTTCGTGCCGTCGACGGCTCGGAAGTCCAGGTCGTCGCCACTGACCTATCGCGCATCGAACGCACACCGATTGGTGGTGGCAGCGGCTTGTGCGAAATCGTCTGGGGCGTGGAGGATCAGGCCACCCTCGCTGCACTGGCCGAGGATTTGGGGCGCGATCGTCGCGTCGAGTTAGATGGCGCAGGCGTGTTGCACAGCGTTGACGACCTGGGCATTAATTTGGCCTTTCGCATCGCCCAGCGCAAACCGGCGCATTTCGATGTCACCCGCTATAACGCGCCGGGCCAGCCGACCCGTATCAACCGTCGCGCGGTGACCTACAAAGTCGCCAAACCTCGCGAGATTAGCCATATCGCCATTGGTGTGGACGACGCTGGCGAGGCCGCGCGCTTCTACATTGAGCGTCTGGGGTTCATCGTTTCCGACCGCTATGCTGATCGCGGTCTGTTCATGCGTTGCTCGCCGTCGGGTAACCACCACCACGTTTTCTTCATGAACGCGCGGGTACCGGGAACTCGCTTCAATCACTTGGCCTTCAAAGTGCGCGACATCCACGAGGTCATCGGTGGTGGGCAGCATCTCGATTCTCTGGGTTGGAAGACGTTTGCCGGCCCAGGGCGCCATACCATTTCCTCGGCTTGTTTCTGGTACTTCCAGACGCCGTTCGGCGGCTCTTGGGAATACGCCGCCGACGAGGACATCGTGACAGACGAGTGGGAAGCGCAAGACTTCGCCGCTATCTCGCACATCTTCTCCGAATGGACTTTCGGCCTGGAAAAATCCGACGGCACCCTAAAGGGGCCTATTTCCGCCAGCAAAGAACAGAAGCTCTAACACCCCAGCGTCCTCATCGGGCGGCCAGATACTCCATCGCTGCGGCGAGAGTGGAGGGTGCCCCTTTACCAGGCTTCGAGGAGCAGTTTTCATGTCCGAATTGAACGCCCATCAAACCCCATATTGGATCGAGTTGCTGCACGCCCAGGTGCGTCAGGTACAGGGTAAGTATCGCACCCGCATCATCGAGGCAGGCTCGGGCCCGGCGTTGATCCTGTTGCACGGCACCGGCGGCCATGCTGAAAATTACGCTCTGAATATTGCCGAATTGGCCAAACGCTTTCATGTCATCGCCATGGATTTCCTTTGGCATGGCAAATCGCAGACCGAGGGCTATGACCCGCAGATCATCCCCAACCTGGTTGATCAGGTAATTGATGTGATGGACCAGCTTGGGCTGGCCAGCGCCTTCGTCGAAGGCCAATCGCTGGGTGGCTGGGTGGCAATGCAACTGGCTTTGCGTCATCCCGAGCGGGTCGATGCATTGGTGCTGACCACGACCATGGGTTACACGCCCGACGCGGGCGTTATCGAAGGTTATGTCGAGCCGGATTGGGCGAGCAATCTGCCGAGTTCGCTGGAAGTGCTGCGCGATCCCAGTTTCGACAACGTTCACATCCGTATGGCACGCATTCTGGCCAAACCAGAGCGGCTCACCGATGAGGCGGTCCTGGTGCGGCAGGCGCTCTATCGCCAGCCGGAGCTTGCCGCCGTGCAGCAGCAGTTCATCACCGAGTATCTGGCCGGGCCGAGCATTCGCCAGCACTTGGTGACCGACGCACTGGCGCGGCAGATCTCCCAGCCTACGTTGGTGTACTGGGGCGATCGTAATCGCACACCACCAGCCTTGGGCGAGCACATTGCGCGTCAGGTACAGAACGGTACCTTTCATTGCGCCAGCGACACGGGGCATTGGGCCCAGTTCGAGAGCGCTGTCGAGCATAACGAGGTCGTGACGGCCTTCCTTGAATCGAGGCTATCAGCGGAGAAAAGCACCCTGTCGACAACCGCTCTGAATCCGGTAGGCCGCTGGGAAATCTTGACCTGGGAACAGGCCTTCGACGACGGTCGCCGTGAGCTACCGATGGGCGAGAACTTGCAGGGTTTCATCGTGTACACCGAAGGCGGCCACATGGCTTGCATGATCGCCAAAACCGAGCGGCCAGGTTTCGAAACCGGCGGTCAGTGGAACGCCAGCGATACCGAGAAAGCTCGAGCCTACAGCAGCATGCTGGCCTATGGCGGCCGCTACGAGGTACACGGCGACGTTATTACGCACCTGGTCGATATCAGCCTGTTTCCCAACTGGATAGGTGGTGCTCAGAAGCGCCGTTTCGAGGTCAATGCCGACGGCACGCTGACCTTGAGCGCGCGACTTGAAGAGGGCACCCCGCAGGCCCGCAGCGCACGCCTGGTCTGGCGGCGTGCCAACGTTTGAATCACAGAGAGACAACGATGAATAACCAACAAAATCCAGAGATCGGCCAGAGTATTCAGACCGGCTCAGTCACCACCAACTTCCACGACGTCGGCAGCGGTGAGCCCATTTTACTGCTACATGGCTCTGGTCCTGGCGTCAGTGGCTGGGCCAACTGGCGCCTGAGCATTCAGAGCCTCAAGGACGATTTCCGCCTGTTGGCCCCCGATCTGGCCGGGTTCGGCTTCACCGAGACGCCGACGGACATCGCCTACACGCGCCAAGTCTGGCTGGATCAGATAGTTGCCTTTCTCGATGCCTTGGGTGTCGAGAAGGTCACTGTGGTTGGCAATTCGTTCGGTGGATCTATGGCTCTGGCGTTGGCCATCCATCATCCGGAGCGCGTGAACAAGCTGATTTTGATGGGCAGCGTCGGCGTGCCTTTTGAACTCACGGCTGGCCTGGATGCGGTGTGGGGTTACGAGCCATCGCTAGAGAACATGCGGGCGATCATGCGCATCTTTGCTTACGACCAGAAGCTGGTTGGCGACGACTTGGTGCGCATGCGATACGAGGCGAGCAAGCGCCCCGGTGTACAGGAAGCCTATTCGAAAATGTTCCCTGCGCCACGTCAGCGTTGGGTTGAGGCGATGGCTCATAGCGAGGCTGAGATTCGCGGCATTGCTCACAAAACGCTGCTGGTTCACGGTCGTGACGACAAGGTGATCCCGTTATCCACCTCGCTGACTCTGCAGCAATGGATCGACGACAGCCAACTGCATATTTTCGGACGATGCGGCCACTGGACCCAGATCGAGCATGCCGCTGCCTTCTGCCAGTTGGTGACGAATTTCCTCAAGGCAGATTGATCGCGCTCCTCTGCATTTGAACAAGAGCCGAACAACAAGAACAAGGAATTTCGCTATGACTAAAACAGTACAGAAAGCGCTGATAGTCGGCGCCGGCACAGCCGGAATGTCTGCCGCCATTACCTTGCGGCGCATCGGTGTCGAGGTTGACTTGATCGACATCAACCCGAACTGGGGTGCGCTGGGCGCCGGGCTCACCATCACTGGGCCGACCCTGCGCGCCTTGCACCAGCTCGGTGTATATGCGGACATGGTCGAAGAGGCGTATGTCGGCGAAGGCATCCAGGTCTGCAATACCCAGGGCGAGCCGCTGCGCAAGCTGGCAACCCCGATGCCGGCCGACAGTCCGACCGCAAGCAGCGGCGGCATCATGCGTCCGACACTGCATAGGATCCTCGCTCGGCACGCAAACGCCGAAGGCTCGGCGATCCGCCTGGGCCTCACTGTCGATGCGCTGGAACAGGATGACAGTGGCGTACACGTGACCTTCAGCGACGGCAGCCGTGGTAGGTACGACATAGTACTGGGCGCTGACGGCGTGTTCTCTAAGGTGCGCGGACTGATCATGCCTGATGCGCCCAAGGCCGAGTACACCGGCCAGAGCTGCTGGCGATTGTTTCTCGAGCGCCCGGCCAGCGTCGAGCGTCGTACTTTCTTCCTCGGCGGGCCTTACAAGGTAGGCTTCTCCCCGGTGTCGGCGACGCATATGTACATGTTCCTGCTCGAAGGCACCCCGCAGGTATTCATCGAACCGGCAAACTTCCATTGCGAATTGGCCAAACGCCTGGAGAGCTACGGAGGTCTGCTCGCCGAGGTCCACGACTCGCTTAGCGAGAAGGATAACGCGGCGATCAACTTCCGCCCTCTAGAGATATTCAGCCTGCCAGCGCCTTGGTATCGCGGCCGCGTCCTGTTGATTGGTGACTCTGCGCATCCCACAACGCCGCAACTGGCCTCTGGTGCCGGTATGGCCATCGAAGACGCATTGGTCCTGGCCGAGGAGTTGGTGCTGGATGACGGAGTGGAGCAGGCGTTCGCTCGCTTCATGGACCGCCGTGAGGCGCGTTGCCGACTAGTCACCGATAGCTCAATGGAACTCGGTCGCCTAGAGCAAGCGCGGGCGCCGGTCGAGGAGCAGACCAAGGTGGTCGAACGTGCACTGCTGATTCTTAGCGAGCCTATTTAAGCGGGAGTTTCCGATGAGTATTAACGATTCGCTGCTGCAAGAAATCAGTGTCGACCTGTACAACGCCCAGCGCAAGGCCGAGGCCATCGCGCCGCTCACTGAGCGTTATCCGGACCTGACCATCGAACATGCCTATGGGATCCAGCAGCGCCTGATGGCCTTGCGTCTTGACGATGGTGAAAGGGTGGTCGGCAAGAAAATTGGTGTGACCAGCCAGGCGGTGATGAATCTTCTGGGGGTCGGTCAGCCGGACTTCGGCATCCTCACCGATGCCATGGCCGTTAACTCTGGCGCGGCCATCGCAGCGTCCTCGTTGATCCAGCCCAAGGCTGAGGGTGAGTTGGCGTTCGTGCTCAAGCACGACCTGATGGGGCCAGGCATCACCGTCGCTGACGTGTTGCGCGCCACTGAGGGCGTGATGGTGTGTTTCGAGATTGTCGACTCACGCATCCATGATTGGAAGATCAAGATCCAGGACACCGTGGCCGACAATGCCTCCTGTGGGGTTTTCGTGCTCAGCGACCGGTTGGTTTCGGTGCGGGACGTGGACTTGAGTCTGTGTGGCATGGTCTTGGAGAAAAACGGCGAGATCGTTGCCACCGGTGCAGGTGCCGCGACCATGGGTTCGCCTGCGGTGGCCGTGGCCTGGTTGGCCAATACCCTGGGGCGGCTGGGCATGTCGTTGAAGGCGGGCGAGGTGATCCTCTCCGGTTCGCTCGGCCCGATGATCCCGGTCAAGGCGGGCGACAATCTGCGGGTGTCCATCGGAGGCGTCGGTAGTTGCTCGGTTCGTTTCGCCTGACGCAGAAGGGTAACGAATAGAAGCGATTCAAACTGCCTCGAAAATAATCAGGAGACAAAGTATGGGTTTCGTACTTAAAGAGTCGATCCTTGCCGGGATCATCGGCGGCATCATCGCCGCGATCCTGGCCTTCAGCATCAATCAATTCCTAGTGCCGTTCCCGCAAAGCATTCTGGACAACTCGCTGGGCAATGGCATCAGTGGCTTTATCAGTGGCCTGCTCAGCGGCTTCGTCGGGGTTTATCTAGTGCTGCGTAAAGTAGCCAATAAAACATAGACACTCTGGGCCGGCTTCTATCGGCCGGCCCGTTATGCACGGCTGGAGCTATGCAATGAACAATAAACTCAAAGTCGCCATCGTCGGTTCCGGCAACATCGGCACCGACCTGATGATCAAGATTCTGCGTAATGCAAAACACCTGGAAATGGCGGTCATGGTCGGCATCGACCCGGCTTCCGACGGTCTTGCCCGTG
>NZ_JAMFRV010000364.1 GCF_026224925.1 Pseudomonas sp.
GCAAACCCTGTCAGATGAACTGGCAAGGACCCAACTGCATTTCAGCGTGCTACAGCAACAAAACCAGGTACTTAACACTGAGCTGGACGTAAAAAACGCCACCCTGGACAGTACCCATCAAGCCTTACAGACCGAGCAGACGACAAACGCTCGCCTGCAGCAATCACATCTCGACCTGGAAATACGCCTGCAAGACAAAGACGGACAGATTCGTTCCCTGGAAGAAAAGCACCTGCACGCCCGCGATGCGCTGGAGCACTATCGCAACTCCATCAAGGAGCAACGCGATCAGGAGCAGCGTCGTCACGAAGGGCAACTGCAACAGGTGCAGATGGAATTGCGCCAGGCGCAGCAGGCGGCCATGGTGCGTCAAGAGGAGATTACTCAGCTGAACCGAGACAACGAACGCTTACTCAGCGAGACGCGCAGTACGTTGCGCGAGCTAAGCACGCAACAAGAGCAGTTGAAGATAGCCACGCGCATGACCACCGATCTGGGTGAAAAATACCAGCTCGCTCACACCCAGCGCGCACTTCTTGAAGAGCGTTTGAATGGAGCAATGAGCGAAAGCAGCGCGCTCAAACATTCGCTGAGCGAACGGCAACAGACCTATCAGACCGTACAGGTCGAATTGATCAAGACCCAACTGGCCCTTGACGCCGCACTCCTAAAAGCTTCGCCGCAGTTGCCAGAGCCTACAAAGCTTCCCGATTAAAGTGATTGCTCAAGCTTTCTTGTCTCCAATCATCGTCCGCACCTTCAACGCCAGGTCATCAATGCTGAACGGCTTGATCAACATATCCATGCCGGGGTCGAGAAATTCGGCGCGCACCTCTGCGTTACGCGCATACCCGGTCATGAACAACACCGGCAGATCAGGTCGACACTGCCGGGCCATTTCCGCCAGTTGGCGACCGTTAAGACCTGGCAGCCCGACATCACTGACTAGCAAGTCGATGCGCTCCAAACCCTGCAGCACTGGCAGTGCGGCCTTGGCGTCGCCAGCTTCCAGGGTTGAATAACCCAGCTCGTGCAGCACATCGATCACCAGCATACGCACAGCCACCTCATCCTCAACGACCAATACTTGTTCGCCAACCAGCGCGCGCGGAGCACTCGGATTTTCCGGCTTGGCAATATGCCGCTCCCCCTGCTCAAGATGGCAAGGCAAATACAAGTGAATCCGCGAACCCTGCTGAACGATGCTTTCGATCTGAACGTGCCCGCCGGTTTGCTTGACGAATCCATACACCATCGACAATCCAAGCCCGGTGCCCTGCCCAATCGGCTTGGTGGTGAAAAATGGATCGAAAGCGCGCCCGATGACCTCCGCAGACATACCCGAACCGGTGTCTTCAACGCTCAACAGCACATATTCACCAGGAGCCATGGCTTCGCGCTGAGACTCGACATGAACAATGGCAGTTCTGACGGTCAGTCGCCCGCCGTCCGGCATGGCGTCCCGCGCGTTAATGACCAGGTTAAGCAGTGCGCTCTCCAGTTGGTGCTCATCCGTGCGGGCTTGCCACAACCGAGGTTGCAGATTGATGCACAGCTCAATGCTTTCGCCGAGGGTACGCCGAAGCAACTCCTCCATGGACACCACCATTTGGTTAACATCAACCGCCTGGGGATTCAGCGATTGACGTCGGGCGAACGCCAGCAATCGATGGGTTAACGAGGCGGCGCGATTGGCCGACGTGATCGCCGCATTGATATATCGGTCAACCTCCCCCACACGCCCTGCAGCCACACGGCGCTGAATCAAATCCAAAGCGCCTAATACGCCGGTCAGCATGTTATTGAAATCGTGGGCGATACCGCCGGTAAGCTGGCCGATGGCGTCCATCTTTTGCGCGTGACGCAAGGCCTCTTCAACACTTTCGCGCTCGGACATCTCGACCTGCAGCAGCTCGTTAATCGTCACCATTTCCCGGGTGCGTTCCGCGACGCGAAGCTCAAGGCTATCATTGAGCTCGCGCAAGGCCTCTTCGGCACTCACTTGCGCAGTGATGTCGGTGTGGGTACCCAACCAATGGATGACATGCCCTAACCCATCGCGAATAGGCAAGGCACGGGATAAAAACCAACTGTATGTGCCGTCTTGATTGCGCAGCGGGAAGGTATCTTCCCAGACCGAACCCGTCGCAAAACAATGCTTAAGCCGCGCGGTCACCCGCTCCAAATGCGCAGGGTGATGCACCGAGCGCCAACCCAGCGCCTGCATCGCTTCCAGAGAGCTGCCGGTGTAATCGTACCAACGCTTGTTGTACCAATAGATTTTGCCCGAAGGATCCGCCGTCCACGCCAACTGGCTCATGTTGTCGGCCAGTGTACGGAACTGCGCTTCGCTTTCTCGCAGCGCCTGTTCAGCGCGGGAGCGCTCCATAGCGATCCAGCAGCGCTCGGCAACATCACGAACAAAGCTGACTTCCTCATCGCTCCAGACCCGTGGCTGAGCGCCGTGCAGCACCAACAGCGTGGTGATCACGCCGCGCTCAAGCAACGGGATATTGATCAGCGTGCGCATCCCTCGGGTCTGGCATTCGCAGCGGCCTGTAGCGGTGCGTAAATCGAGTTGCGTGTCGTTGACCACCACCGCCTCGCCACGCCGCACGGTGTCAAATAACGCGCCGAACGTATCAAGGTTGTATACACCGACGATGCTGGGGGTTGCACCCAAAACCCAATCGCGCCTCACAACAACGCTGTCCAGCTCGACGTCAACGGTGGCGAACGCAACACGCTCGATGCCCAAGGTCATGCCAAGAACTCTGCCGGCCGACTGGCGAATTTCTGCGCACCCGGTTTTTTCCCGCAGTTGATCACCGAGAATCAATAACGCGGCTTGAAAGCGTTCGGTACGGGCGCGCTCGACGATCTGGTTTTCCAACATCGAGTTGGCCAATATGACCCGCTGCTCCGCTGCCTTCAGTGCATTTCGAGCCTTGGCGCGCTCGTCTGCGGCGCGAGTACGATCCACTACTTCACGCACCAGAGCGATGTCCTCTGGCGACCACACCCGTGGCTGTTCAGAACTTATAAAAAGCAGTGCGTTGAATCGGCGTTCGTCACCGAAGGGTGCGATCAATATGCTGCGCGCGTTGTAATCGGCATAGCGCTGGGCGGCGCCAGCGGTGCGCGGGTCGATACTGACGTCCTCAACTGCGATTAACTCACCTTGATTCAGGCGCTCCAGCAGACCTTCGCCGTATTCATTGATTAGATGCCGGCCCAGACTGCTGCGTGCCGGCCCTGCCAGCCATTCACTTTCCATGGTCAACAGCCCATCAGTGTCGTA
>NZ_JAMFRV010000365.1 GCF_026224925.1 Pseudomonas sp.
ACGTCACAGGGTGAAGTGTAGATGTTGTTCAGCTTGGTGACAGATACCTTCAAGCTCAAGTACGCCGAGCTGTACAGGGCATTCTTGAGCCTGCCGCAAAGCGGGTGCTACCATGGACAACCGCCAGCACTGGCAAGGAATTCTCTGGTTTATGAGCAGCATTCGCGAGCGAAACAAAGAACTGATTCTTAGCGCAGCCAGTGAAGAGTTTGCCGACAAGGGCTTCGCAGCCAGCAAAACCAGCGATATCGCGGCCAAGGCCGGGCTGCCTAAGCCCAACGTCTATTACTACTTCAAATCCAAAGAGAACCTCTACCGTGAGGTGCTCGAAAGCATTATCGAGCCGATTTTGCAGGCATCGACGCCGTTCAATCGCGACGGCGTACCGGCTGACGTATTGAGCGGTTATATCCGCTCGAAAATTCGTATTTCCCGCGATCTGCCCTTCGCCTCGAAGGTGTTCGCCAGCGAAATCATGCACGGTGCCCCACACCTGACCCCCGAGCAAGTTGGCCAGCTTAACCAGCAGGCAAAGCACAACATCGAATGTATCCAGGCCTGGATCGACAACGGCCAGATCGCCCCGCTCGATCCGCATCACCTGATGTTCACCATCTGGGCCGCGACCCAGACCTACGCCGATTTCGACTGGCAAATCTCCACGGTGACCGGCAAGGCCAAACTTGAAGACAGCGACTACGAAGCTGCCGCCCAAACCATTATTCGGTTGGTGCTCAAAGGGTGCGAGCTGGATAAATAAATTGCCAGCGTTTGGGGATGGGCCGGCGGAAAATCGAGAACCTGTGGGACCGAATTCATTCGGGAAGAAGGTGACGCGGACTGTCTAACAGACCGCTGTGTTTCTTTCCCGAATGAATTCGGTCCCACAGTAAATTAGCGATCCTTCACCCTCCTTCAAAAATGCTTTGACCATCCCATCCCGTCGTGAATAAACTCGACTGCACTTAAAACTGTATACAACTATAAAAATAATTGGGCACAAAACCCTATGCACCCTACCTCTTGCCCAGACTGGGCCGAAGCGATACTCAACGGTTTCAGCCAAGTGCTTCTGCAGCGCCATCCGTTTTGCGGCCTGCTTTGCCTAGTGGCGATTTTATTGACTGCTCCGGCGTTGCTCGCGGGTCCGTTGTTGGGTGCGCTGGCGGGCCTGCTCACTGCCCAACAGCGAGGTTATGACAAAGTCGAGCGTCAGGCTGGGCTTTACAGCTACAACGGCGTTCTCCTGGGCGTGTTGCTGTGCAAGCAGTTTCCGTGGTCACCGTTGTTGCCGCTGTTGATCATTGCGAGCGGCGGCTTGAGCGCGATGCTCACCCACCGCTGGCTGAGGTGCACCCCAAACCCGCAATGCCTGAAAGCCTACACCGCACCGTTCGTGTTGTTCAGTTGGCTGCTGCTGGCTTGCGCTGCGCCACAAAGCATCACTCTCGATACGTTGAACAGCACGCTGCTGCACGCCCTGCCCCAGGGGTTGGGCCAAGTCTTCTTGCTCGATCAGCCCTTGGCCGGGCTGTTAATCGGTGCAGGTTTGCTCATCGCCGATCGCCGAGCTGCCTGCTGGGCTGTTATCGGTTGCGTTGGCGGAATCGCTGTGGCCATTTTGCAAAACGAACCGTCCAGCGCGCTGTTCGGCCTTGCCAGTTACAACCCTGCTTTGGCTGGCCTCGCTTTCAGTCGACAGCGCGATAAACCCTGGCTCCCGGCATGCGCCATCGTCCTGGCGATCCTCTTGCAGCCCGGATTTTCCGAGGTTGGCCTACCGCCCCTAACCGCGCCATTTGTGCTCGCTTGCTGGCTGGTTCAGGCCAGCGCCCGTCTGATGCAACGGTCAACATTCGATCACAGGTTGCACTGGTGAGCCGAAACCTACAGGCTCTCTGAATATTCACTTCGGAAAGAGCTCATGGACAGCAACACTGGCTGGCGGGAACAGCTGCGCGTCATCATTTTTCAGGTCGATACAGTAGCGGGTCGGCGCTTCGACACCACTTTGCTAGTGATCATCCTTGCGAGCCTGTTCATCGTCATCATTGACAGTATCGACAGTATTCACCGGCATTACATCGACTTCTTTGCCTACATAGAATGGGGCTTCACCATCGTATTCGCCATCGAATACGCCCTGCGCTTGTACTGCTCGCCGAAACCATTGCGCTACGCCTTCAGCTTTTACGGGTTGGTCGATTTGCTGGCGATTGTGCCGGGAATTCTTTCGCTGTATTACGCTGACGCACAATATTTGCTGATCATTCGGATCATCCGCATGTTGCGAATCTTTCGGGTACTCAAGCTCAGCCCGTACTTGAAGCAAGCCAACTTCTTGCTGTCAGCATTGCGCGGCAGCAAACAAAAAATCATCGTATTTCTCGCCACGGTCTCCACCCTGGTGATCGTGTTTGGCACGCTTATGTATGTCATTGAAGGGCCAGAGAACGGTTATACCAGTATCCCAGTGGGTATCTATTGGGCCATTGTCACGGTGACCACCGTAGGCTTTGGTGACATCGTACCGAAGACTCCAGCGGGACAAATGCTGGCGTCACTGTTGATGATCACCGGTTATTCGATTATCGCGGTTCCCACCGGTATCTTCACCGCTGAACTGGCCAATGCCATGCGCGCGGGACAGCTTGAACATGAGTGCCCTGTGTGCGCCAAGACTAACCATGAAAACGAAGCATCTTTCTGCGCTCGTTGCGGCAACGCGCTGTTCCCAAAAATTGAGGAACAGGCATAAGGAAATCTCTTTTAGGTATTTAAAGGCCCGTGTGCATCCGGCTATAGTCGCGCGCACTAAGCCGTAGGGCTCCCACTCATCGTTACCTACAATTCGAAAAAGGAATTCGCCGTGAACAAACTTTTTGGCGCCTCACTGTTGGCGGCAGGCTTGATGCTCGCCAGCACAGCACAGGCGGCCCCCGCCCTGCTCAACGTCTCTTACGACGTGATGCGCGACTTCTACAAAGACTACAACAGCGCCTTTCAGAAACATTGGCAGGCCGAGCACAACGAAAACATCGCCCTGCAGATGTCCTTTGGCGGCTCAAGCAAACAGGCCCGATCAGTGATCGATGGCCTGCCCGCTGACGTGATCACCATGAACATGGCCACCGACATCAACGCCTTGGCGGACAACGGCAAGCTGGTGCCGGATAACTGGATCACACGCCTGCCCAACGACAGCGCGCCGTTTACCTCGGCCACGGTGTTCATCGTGCGTAAGGGCAACCCCAAGGCCCTGAAAGACTGGAACGACTTGGTCAAAGACGGGGTTGAAGTGATCGTGCCTAACCCGAAAACCTCGGGCAACGGCCGCTACACCTATCTGTCGGCATGGGGCTACACGCTGAAAAATGGCGGCGACGAAGCCGCCGCGAAAAAATTCGTCGGCGAACTGTTCCACCATGTTCCGGTACTCGACACGGGCGGACGCGGCGCTACCACAACGTTCATGACCAACCAGATTGGCGACGTATTGGTGACCTTCGAAAACGAAGCCGAAATGATCGCCAAGGAATTTGGCCGTGATCAGTTCGAAGTAGTCTACCCAAGCGTGTCAGCCGAGGCTGAACCGCCGGTGAGCGTGGTCGATAAGGTCGTCGACAAAAAAGGCACCCGTGCCGCAGCCGAGGAATACCTGAAATACCTATGGTCGCCCGAAGGCCAGGAAATCGCCGCCGCCAACTACCTGCGTCCACGTGACCCAGCAGTGCTGGCCAAGTACGCTGATCGTTTCCCGAAAGTCGACTTTCTATCGGTAGAGAAAACCTTCGGTGACTGGCGTACTGTGCAGAAGACCCACTTTGGGGATGGTGGGATTTTCGATCAGATTTATTCGGGCAAGTAAGGCGGGCTGTTAAAGCCGAAGCTAACTAATCGGCATTCAGCAATTTGCCAAGACTCTGTGGGACCGAATTCATTCGGGAAGCGGCCTGCGCGGTCTGTTTGAAGGACCGCATTGTCGCCTTCCCGAATGAATTCGGTCCCACGAAATGAGAGCTTGGCGTCGCTCTGTAAACTCTCAGTGCCCAAACTGCCGGCTCAACCCCGGCGGCACGCCATTGGCATCGGTATCCTGCCACGGTCCATTACGTGCGGTTGACCAGCTCCAGCCGTTGGCCCAGCGGTAATAAGTACGCTGGCGGTAGAAGGTGTCGGTTTGATCCTCAAGTACATACACCCCGAGTTTTGAATCCCAGTGGCAGTTGCCGCCCGGTGGCGGGGCGAAGTGTGCGGAGGTTTGTGGTGCGGCCGGCGCCGGGCGTTGCGGCGTTGGCTGCGGAGATTTGTAGCGCGTGCTCGGCGTTGAAGTACCGGGCTGCTGCGGAATGGGCTCGCTGCTTTGCGGTGCCGGTGGCTGCACCGCACATGCACTCAAGCCCAACACCAGACTCAACAAGGTAACGCGCGCGACGGTGCTCATGGTCTTCTCTTCTTAATGGTCCGGACTGTCGATGGTCAGTGCTTGCAACTCAGTGGTGCTGCTAGCCAACGGTGTGCTGCGGCCAATCCACTCGCCTTTGGTCGCTTGGCCTGCGCGTGAGATGCGAGCAACCAGTTGGACTTCAGGAAAGTTCGACAGTTTCAGTTGCGGCATCATCGCGTCGGCATCGGCCAGTTCGACTTCAGCCGGCAGGTCAGCCACGGTCAAACGCTTGACCGCCAACGGCATCGGCGGCCCGGACGTGGCGCGAGCAAAGATGAACACGCTGTCGCCGGGCTGGACGTTAGCCTTAAGCGCCGCAGCGAGGTCAACCCGAACCTTGAGCAGTGCCGGCAGTTTGCTTTGCACCGCAGCTGCGTCCGGTGCTTTGACCGGGGCAACAGGTGCAGCCGCTACTTGAGCGCCTGTGCCCAGCTTGTCAGCAGCGCGAGCGATGCCGCCTTCCAATGCCGAGCGGGATGGATCATCTGCCGGCAACACCGCCAGCAAGCGGTTCCAGTAATCCATGGCTTGCTGATAGCGCTGCGCCTCGAAGGCGGCGATACCCAACAAGCCAAGGCTGGTGACTTCTTTTGGATCGGCCTTAAGTGCCTCGCTGGTCAGGGCTTCAACTTGGGGCGAAAATTTCTTGTTGCCCGCAAAATACAGCGCCTGCGCCCACTGCCCCAGCAGCTCTGGCTGACGGCCCGCCAACGCAACCGAACGTTCAAACAGACTCGCCGCATCTGCCGGACGGTCTTGGGCCATATAAGTACGCGCCAGGAAGTACAAGCCTTCTGCCGAATCCGGCTGGGCTTTTACTGCACGTTCCAGACGTTTGGACATTTCATCCAAAGAGGTGGGTGCCTGAGCGAATTCGCGGCTCAGTTCGACCTTATCGCTGGCGCCGTAATGCAGGTACAACCCAAGCCCCAGAACTGGCACCATCACCGCCGCTAACAGTGGCCATGATTTACCCAGACGCGCAGTGCGTGGGGCATCGGCGCCTTCAGTGTCCGCCAGCAACTCGCGAGCAGCTTCGGCACGGCCTGAAACCATTTGCGCGTCAGAGAGCACGCCCTCCTCCTGCTGACCCGCCAGTTCGGCCACACGTTCCTGATACAGGGCAACGTTAAGCGCAGTACGGTCCTCTTCACTTTGAGCGCGGCGACCACGCAGAACAGGAATCAACAAGAAACTCAGGGCCACCAGCAACAGCAGGCCGGCAGCTAGCCAGAAATCAATCATTCGTGGTTTTTATCCAACAGGTGGGCGAGGCGCTGACGCTCCTCGTCGGAAAGAACGTCTGCATCCTCGGCACGCTGGCCGCGACGGCGCGTGACGATGATGCCGATCACCAGAACACCGCCCAGCAGCAAGGCAGCAGGGCCAAACCACAGTAGCCAGGTTCCAGAATTGAGTGCCGGCTTGTAACGCACAAAGTTACCGTAGCGATCGACCATGAAGTCGATAATTTGCTGATTGCTCTGGCCTTCGCCCAGCATCCGGTAAATCTCTTTGCGCAGGTCGGCAGCAATCGGCGCGTTGGAGTCGGCGATGTCCTGGTTCTGACACTTAGGGCAACGCAGCTCTCGGGTCAGCTCGGCGTATCGCGCGCGCTCGGCGTCATCGCGAAATTCGTACGAATCAATCGCGGCCTGCGCTACCCCGGCCAAACCCAGACTTAAAACGGCAGCCGCTAACCAACGCTTCATTGCTTAGCCTCATCTACCAGACCTTGATACAAGGCGGCCAGTTGCTCATGCCACACCACATCATCGATCACCCCGACGTGCTTGTAACGAATCACGCCTTTGCTGTCGATCAGGAAGGTTTCGGGCGCGCCGTATACACCCAGATTCAGGCCCAGACCACCCGCTTCATCGTTGATGTTGATCTGGTAGGGATTATGAAACTCCTTCAACCATTTCAGAGCATCGACGTTGACGTCTTTGTAGTTGATCCCGTAAATCACCACGCCCTGCTGCGCCAGTTTGGTCAACACCGGATGTTCTACTCGGCAAGAGATACACCATGTGCCCCAAACGTTAACCAAGGCCGGCTTACCTAGCAGGTCGGCCTGGGTAAGCAACTTGCCGTCTTGCACCGAAGGCAGGGAAAACGCCGGGAATTGTTTGCCGATCATCGCCGATGGCAGCTCCGCTGGGTCAAGGTATAGGCCGCGGTAGAGAAACGCCGCCATCCCTAGAAACAACACCAGCGGCACTAACAGAATCCAACGCTTCATGCCGTGGCCCCCAGGCCTAGCGCTTCACGCACTTTGCTTTTGACCTTGACTCTATAACGGCGATCCGTGGCAGCCAGCACGCCACCCAACCCAGTGAACAAACCGCCGAACCAGATCCAGCGCACGAAGGGTTTGACGTGCAGGCGCACAGCCCAGGCGCCGTTGTCCAGCGGTTCACCCAGGGCAACGTAAAGGTCACGACCAAAACCCGCGTCGATACCCGCTTCAGTCATCATCGATTGCTGCACGGTGTACAAGCGTTTTTCCGGGTGAAGAAGCGCGACTTGTTTACCGCCTTCCAGCACACGAATAGTGCCTTGGTCGGACGTAAAGTTCGGGCCTTGAATATGTTTGGCGCCCTCGAACTGGAACACATAACCGCCGAGGTACAACGAGTCACCCGGTGCCATGCGCAGATCCCGCTGAGCACTGTTTGAACTGGAAAGCACCACGCCCAACGCGCATACAGCGATGCCAATGTGGGCGACCTGCATACCCCAATAACTGCGGGTCAGGCCACGAACGCCTTTGATCAAACCTTTGTGACGCGTCTTGTCGAGGATGTCACGGATACCGGCCAGCAAGACCCACGCCGCCAGCATGAAGACGGCCAGCGAACCCCACTGCGTGTCGTGCAGAACAAAAGCGGCGAGTCCGGCCAGTACCGCACTGCCGACCAATACTGGCGCCAACATGCCCGCCAACCATCTTACTGGAGTGTCTTTCCAGCGCACCAATACACCGATTGCCATCACGGCCATCAGCAGCGCCATCAACGGCACGAACAAGGCGTTGAAGTAAGGCGGGCCGACCGACATTTTGGCGCCACTCAACGCATCCACCGCCAGCGGGTACAAGGTCCCCAGCAGAATCATTGATGCAGCGACCACCAAAATCAGGTTGTTGCCCAACAACAGGGTTTCACGTGACCACAAAGAGAAACCCACGTGACTTTTCACCACCGGCGCACGGAATGCGAACAAGGTCAGCGAGCCGCCGACTACGGTCAGCAGGAAGATCAGGATGAACACGCCACGGGCTGGGTCAGACGCGAATGCGTGCACCGACGTGAGCACGCCGGAACGAACCAGAAAGGTGCCCAACAGGCTCAGCGAGAAGGCGGCAATCGCCAACAACACCGTCCAGCTTTTGAACACACCACGTTTTTCCGTGACCGCCAGCGAGTGAATCAACGCTGTGCCGACCAGCCATGGCATGAACGAGGCATTTTCTACCGGGTCCCAGAACCACCAGCCGCCCCAGCCAAGTTCGTAGTACGCCCACCAGGAACCCAACGTGATACCAACACCCAGAAACGCCCAGGCAATGATCGTCCATGGTCGTGACCAGCGCGCCCATGCCGCGTCCAGACGCCCGCCGAGCAGTGCGGCAATCGCAAATGCGAAGGCGACCGAGAAACCGACGTAGCCCATGTACAGCATCGGCGGATGCACGATCAGGCCGATGTCTTGCAGCAACGGATTAAGGTCGTGACCGTCTGCCGGTATTTGCGGCAGAATCCGCGAAAATGGGTTGGAGGTGAGGATCAAGAACAGCAGGAAGCCCACGCTGATCATGCCCATGACGGCCAATACACGCGCCAACATCACTTGCGGCAGTTGCCGGGAGAAGATCGACACCGCGAACGTCCAGCCACCGAGGATCAATGCCCACAACAACAACGAACCTTCGTGCGCGCCCCACACAGCGCTGAATTTGAAGTACCACGGCAAGGCGCTGTTGGAGTTATTGGCGACGTACCCGACCGAGAAATCATCGGTCATGAACGAGTAGGTCAGGCAACCAAAAGAAAACACCAGAAAAGCAAATTGCCCCCATGCGGCCGGCTGGGCCAGGCTCATCCACAGGCGGTCGCCGCGCCAAGCGCCGATCAACGGCACGATGGCTTGCACGATGGCAAAGCACAGCGCCAGAATCATGGCCAAATGGCCGAGTTCGGGAATCATGGGTCAGCCCTGTTTCGATGGAAAGGAGGTCGTGGAGGCCGACGCAGGCGCCGACTGGCCGCTGTCCTGCAGCGCTTTTTTGACTTCAGGTGGCATGTATTTCTCATCGTGCTTGGCCAGCACTTCATCGGCGACTACCACGCCGTTTGCGTTCAATTTGCCCAACGCAACGATGCCCTGCCCTTCACGAAAAAGGTCCGGGAGAATGCCGCGATAGGTGATGGTTACGGACTTATTGAAATCGGTGACAACAAATTTGACGTCCAGTGAGTCGCCGGAACGCTGCAGCGATCCCTTCTCCACCATACCGCCAGCCCGAATACGCGCATCAACCGGGGCTTCGCCGTTGGCGATCTGAGTCGGCGTATAGAACAAGTTGATGTTCTCCCGCAGGGCGCTTAAAGCCAGGGTCACGGCGATGCCGACCCCCGCCAGTATTCCGACGATGACCAACAGACGCTTTCTACGCAACGGATTCACTTCTGATTCTCCCAGCGCAGACGTCGCGCCTCTTGTTGCAGGTAACGTCGACGGGCCAATAACGGCAACGCCACGTTGAGAGTCAAGACTGACAGGCAAATGCCGTAAGCCGACCAGACGTAGAGGGCATGGTGCCCCATGGCCAGAAAATCACTGAACGAGTCGAAGCTCACTGTACGACCCCTTTCTCAGGAATTTGATTCAGGCTTTTCAGCACTTCATCCTTGACCCAGCTGCTGCGAGCTTCGCGCTTAAGCACTTCAAGACGCATGCGAAGCAGGACCACCGCGCCGAAGAAACAATAAAAACCCACTACCATAAACAGCAACGGCAGCCACATCTCGGCAGGCATGTCCGGTTTTTTGGTGAGGCTGAAGGTCGCCCCTTGGTGCAGGGTGCTCCACCACTCCACCGAATACTTGATGATCGGAATGTTGATCACGCCGACGATGGCCAGCACTGCGCACGCTTTTGCCGCGCTGTCACGGTTAGTGATGGCGTTGCCGAGGGCTATCAGGCCGAAGTATAGAAACAACAGGATTAACATTGAGGTCAGGCGTGCATCCCAAACCCACCATGAACCCCAGGTCGGCTTGCCCCAGATGGCCCCGGTAACCAACGCCAAGGCGGTCATCCAGGCGCCGACAGGAGCAGCGCATTGCAGCGCGACATCGGCGATCTTCATTTTCCAAACCAGCCCGACCACGCCCGCCACCGCCAACATTATGTAGCAAGACTGGGCAACCATCGCCGCTGGCACGTGGATATAAATGATGCGAAAACTGTTGCCCTGCTGGTAGTCCGGCGGCGCGAAGGCCAGCCCCCACACCAGACCGATACCGATCAACAACACGGCGGCGATGCTCAGCCAGGGCAACAGGCGCCCACTGATGCCATAGAACCATTTAGGTGAGCCCAGCTTGTGGAACCAGGTCCAACTGATGCTGCTTTTCATCATGCTGCCTTTCATCACAGTACTTTCAGGGTCTTTATTGATCATCGCCTTCCGGTCGCGATGATCCAACCTCAATTATTCGCCGACACTAATCTTCAGGCCAGCGGCTATTGCAAAAGGTGTCAGGGTAACTGCCAAAGCGGTCAGGCTGCCAAGCCAAAGCAGGTAACCAGTAGCGGGCATGCCTTGCAGCGCCGCCTGTAACGCACCGCTGCCCAGGATCAAGACAGGGATGTACAACGGCAGAATCAACAATGCCAATAATAACCCACCGCGCTTCAAACCCACGGTCAATGCCGCCCCCACTGCGCCGAGCAGACTTAAAACCGGCGTACCCAAGAGCAGCGACAGCAACAATACTGGCAAGCACGCGCTGGGCAAACCCAGCATCAGCGCCAGCAACGGTGCCAATAGTACCAACGCCAGGCCGGAAAACATCCAGTGTGCCAGCACCTTGGCTGAAACAAGAAGGGCCAGGGGGTGCGACGAAAGGACCCACTGCTCCAGCGAACCGTCTTCGAAATCACTGCGAAACAGCCCGTCAAGCGAGAGCAGGACGGACAATAACGCCGCCACCCAGACTAATCCCGGAGACAAGGTTTGCAACAATTGCGTCTCCGGGCCGACGGCCAGCGGAAACAAAGCGATCACTATCGCGAAAAAAACCAGTGGATTGGCTAATTCCGCCGGACGGCGAAACAGCAAACGAGCTTCACGGGCGACCATCAGGGTAAACACATGGCTCATACAGCCCACTGCCCCAAGTCAATGTCTCGATAACCTTCAGGTAAGTGGCCCAATGAGTGGTGGGTGGTCAAGACGACCATACCGCCGCGCTCGCAATGGGCGGCCAAGTGCTGTTCAAGCTGGGCGACGCCTTGCTTGTCCAGCGCGGTAAACGGCTCGTCGAGAATCCACAATGGAGGGCTATCAAGGTACAGGCGGGCCAGCGCGACACGGCGTTGCTGGCCGGCTGACAAGGTGTGACACGGCACGTCTTCAAAACCGCGCAAACCGACCGACTCCAGCGCTCGCCAAATGTCGGTGCGCTCGGCAGGACGGTGCAATGCACAAAGCCATGTGAGATTTTCTTCCGCCGTCAGTAAGTCTTTGATGCCAGCCGCGTGGCCGATCCACAGAAGGTTACGCGCCAATTCAGCTCGTTGCGTCGCCAAGGGCAGGCCGTTCAGCCTTACTTCCCCGGCAGTAGGCTGCATCAGCCCGGCCAACAAACGCAGCAGGCTAGTTTTACCGCTGCCGTTCGGACCGCTGATTTGCAGCATGTCGCCGGCGGACAGACGTAATTCGAGGTTCTCGAAGAGCATCCGCCAGTCACGCTCGCAAGCAAGCGCCACGGCTTCTAGAAGAGGACTGGGCATGGCTGACCTTCTATTTAGGGTCAAGGGCTTTAGGATCAAGGACTGTGTGATCGAGGACTCTCAAGTCGGCAAAAAAACGGCCGTTATACTGATGACGCTTGAATCAACACCCCACTCGAAAGGATGGGCTACGGATATTTATCCGCCCCCTCGTAGACGGGGCGGCATTATACATGTCATGTCCTACTTAAAAGAGGGCAATTTCGACAGGTTGTAACCCCAATGACAGGCGACATCAGCAGCCTTCCATCGCTACCCCCTGCCGTTGCGCTGCTCAAGGCCGGCGTTTCGCCGAGCGACGTTGTAAAACTACTGCAACCGGCCGCCGGACTATTGGCGACGGGCGAGACCGTCACGGCTGAAGTGGTCACTGCAAAACAGGTCGATCAAGCCTTTCAGTTGCTATTGCGACTGAATCTGGCAAGCGGCAGCCAAACCCTGGTCCAGGCCACCGCTCAGCAGCAATTGCCTGTGGGTGCCAGCTTGTTGGTATCGCAACCCACCCCAGCCAGCCTCGCCATTACCGTGCAGCAGAGTTTGAGTAATGCCGTTGCCAGCTTGCTGAGCATCGACACCAAACAAGTGCCCGTTGGCACCTTGCTGCAAGGCACCGTGCAGAGCAGCCAGGCCCTGCCCCAAGCGGCGGGTCAACCGGCACTTTTTCGCAACATTATCACCCTGATCAATACCGTACTTGCGGGCACCACCCTGACCGTCGACAGCCCTAAACCGCTCACTGTTGGCAGCCAGCTCAACGCGCAAGTACAAGGGCCGCAGTCGTTGAGCTTCGTGCAGTTGAGCACGCGCCTGGATCAGATGGCGGTGGCGCAGCAACTCAGTACCCAACAAAGCCGCCAAGGGTCGCTGGATGGGCTGTTCAAGGTGCTGCAAAACGTGCAGCAAAATCCAAGCCTGCCACCGGCCTTACAAGCGAGCATCACTACGTTGCTGGCGGACCTGCCTGACATTGGGCAATTGAGTGACCCGAAAATGCTCGCCCAAGCCTTGAGCGGCAGCGGCGTGTTTCTTGAAGCCAACCTGCTCGGCGGTCAAAATGTTGCTTCGACCCCCGACTTGAAAGCCAACCTGTTGCGGCTGATTGCGCAGATTCTTCCTCAGCTACCGGATAATACCGATTACGACACCGCAGCGGTCGCCAACACCATGGCTCGGGTCATGCCAAGCATTATCCGCAACGCCCTTGGCACGCTAGGGCTGGTCAGTGCGCGCGCTCATCCGAGTAGCTTTCCACTGCCATCGCGCTACTTGGGCTCGGAAAACGCTGACGATCTTGAGACTGTATTGAAGCTTGCCGCAGCTGCGATTTCGCGCCTGCAAAGCCATCAGCTTTCCGGGCTGGAACAAACACGCACCACCGCTGACGGCGGCGTGCTGACGACTTGGCAGCTGGAAATCCCCATGCGCAACCTGCAGGACATCGTCCCGTTGCAGGTCAAGGTCCAGCGTGAAGAAACCCCGGATAAGGACGAGGCCGCCGAGAAACCTGACAACCCGATCAAACCGGCAAAAGAAAAGTTATGGCGGGTGGAGTTAGCGTTTGATTTGGAGCCGCTCGGCCCTTTACAGGTTCAGGCGCAGTTGGCTCACGGCAGCTTGTCCAGTCAGCTGTGGGCTGAACGCCCGGAAAGTGCTGAGTTGATTGCCAATGAACTGGGTTATTTGCGTGAACGCCTAGTGGCGTCGGGCATTAACGTCAGCGAACTTGCCTGCCATCGAGGCACACCGCCTCAAGGCCAGCGCACCGCCCTGGAACAACGCTGGATCGACGAGACTGCCTGATGACCCAGACCGAACACCCACCGCGCCAAGCCATCGCCCTTAGTTATGACGGGCAGCATGCGCCGACACTCACGGCCAAAGGCGACGACCAACTGGCCGAAGCGATCCTGGCCATCGCCCGGGAGTATGAAGTTCCGATCTACGAAAACGCCGAGTTGGTCAAATTGCTGGCACGCATGGAGCTGGGTGACAGCATTCCGGCAGCGCTGTACCAGACCATAGCGGAGATCATCGCCTTCGCCTGGCACCTCAAAGGCAAATTCCCGGTGGGACGTGATCCTGATGCCGAACCGGTGGAACGGGATATCACACCGACAGCTTGATAAACCGCAAAATGTTCGTGGTTGCTTAAAGTATGGTTTCGCTCTTTTACAGCGAAGAACCTTTTTCAAACGTCGGGGCGCCGAACCGAAAAAAGGTCCCGCCAAAAGGGCTTGCCCCACCATACGTGGCCTTTTTTCCGCAATTTGATATCCAATTCACATCAAATCTCAAAGGCAGACCAAAACCACTGTAGGAGCGCGCTTGCCCGCGATGGAGCGCAAAGCGCTCCCCAAACGGTAGATACCGCTTTAATGGCCAAAAACCGCTTCTGCCAACCTACGACTGCTGCGCAACCAATCGCGAATAAATTCGCTCCTACGGCCTATCGGCCAGTAGCAGGTGCCCATACAAGCCAGCCGCCTCAGCGCATAACTGCTTTTGATGTTGGCTTGTAAAACAGCAGGCCCGCAGGGCCTTCATCAAACAGGCCCCGTAAAACCATCAGGCAGAACGCAGCCGTCGGTGGTGATGTCCTCGCCGCAAAGGCCTTCGATTTGCGAGTCTGTATCTTCAGGGATCGGGTGTACCAGGATGGTGCCCAGTTGCGCGCTGCTGTTGTCGGGATAGATCAACCGCGGCATTTCTCCCAGTCGTCCGTGCTTGGGTGTCCACATACTCGCCGTCTTGATAATCGAACGACGCGTACATGTAATTGTCGAATTTGCATGAGCTTGCTACCGGTCGGCGTCCTTGGCATAAAGAACACCAACCCACAACCGGGGGTTCCCTGATCGGTGATAAAGCGACCTCAGAGCGGCCATGGCTGTTCGAGGGTTCGCCGCGTCGGGTGCGATGCCGCACCGAGTTCATCACGAAGGAGATCACTCGATGGCTATTCACTTCAAAGTCGCAGGTCACCTCGCTTGCGGTCACCACGGCGCTAATCTGTCTTCCAGCAACGAACTCAAGCGAGTGAAATGCCGCAGCTGCCGCAACACCGAAGCGTTCAAGGACGCCCAACGAACCGAGCGCAACGCCAAGCGCCGGGCCGCCCGCAAAAATAAAGTGGCACACGTCGCGACCGATTGGCGCGCTTCCTGGACCGAGCGACTAAAAGCCATGCCAGGTTCACATCGACTGCCTCGCGGGTTTGCTGGTCAACCAAACGTCTAGCCTAGCCCCAACAGTGATGCATCAAGAGCCGGTTCTTTGCTGCTTTCGCGAATGAATTCGCTCCTACGGCCTGTCGGCCAGAAGCAGGTATCCATACAAGCCAGCCGCCTCAGCGCATAACTGCTTTTGATGTTGGCTTGTAA
>NZ_JAMFRV010000002.1 GCF_026224925.1 Pseudomonas sp.
CACCCCCGACCCCGCCTTCAATAACCCCGACCATTTGGCCAAGGTCGCCCAAGCGTTCCCGCAGCTGTCCATCGTCTGCTACCACGGCTACTGGCCAAACGTGCAACAAGCGCTTGGCGTTGCCTTCCGCTACCCGAACATTTACCTGGTGCCGGACATGTACCTGTTCCAGCCGGGCAGCGAAGCTTATGTCCAAGCGGCCAATGGCTTTCTGGCGGACCAGTTGCTGTTTGGCTCGTCGTATCCGTTCCGCCCCATTCGCCAATCCATCGACGACGTTTTGAGCCTGGGTTTCAACGCATCGGTGCTCGACAACGTGCTCTACGGCAACGCCGCCAGGCTGTTTGGTCTGTAAACCGTCTCGATACGCGCCGAGGCAGGCTGCCCGGCGCTGTGCCTTCAAGTGACCGCCTGCCCGCCTCTCTCTTTCAAGGAGTTCCCCTGTGACCATCCCCAACGATCCTGTGCAGGTCGGCCGCCGTCTGGCGGCCGACTGGGCCACCACTGCCGTCGAGCGCGACGAACGCGGTGGCACCCCAAAAGTCGAGCGCGACGCCCTGCGCGACAGCGGCCTGCTCACCCTGAGTATTCCCCGTGAATTCGGCGGCCTCGGAGCTAGCTGGAGTGACACCCTAAACATGGTGCGCGAGTTCGCCAAGGTCGACAGCTCGATGGCCCATGTGTTTGGTTTCCAACACTTGATGTTGGCCACTGTGCGCCTGTTCGCCCGTCCCGATCAGTGGCAACTCTGGCTAGAGCAAACAGTCCAGCAACGCTGGTTCTGGGGCAACGCCCTTAACCCGCTGGACACCCGCACAGTGGCAACGCGTGTTGACGCCGGGCGCGAGTTTTCGGGAATGAAAAGCTTTTGTTCCGGGGCCAGCGACTCCGACCGGCTGATTGCTTCGGCGCTGGACGGAGGCCCCGGAGGCAAATTGTTGATCGCCGCGATCCCCACTCAGCGCGCCGGCATTACCTTGCTCGACGACTGGAACAACATGGGCCAACGCCAGACCGACAGCGGCAGCGCTCGTTTCGAACGGGTGTGGGTGGCAGAGGATGAACTGCTTCTAGACCCCGGCCCGCTGAGTACGGTGTTTTCCGGCCTGCGGCCACTGTTGGCGCAACTGACGTTCGTCAATCTGTTCCTCGGCATTGCCGAAGGGGCGTTTGAGCAGGCGCGGCACTATACAACCCATGAAGCGCGGCCCTGGTTCAAGGCCGAGGTAGGCCAAGCGGTCGACGACCCCTATGTGCTGGCCCATTACGGGGAGTTCTGGGCCGGCCTGGAGGCGGTACGTGCCCTGGCCGAACGGGCCAACGCCTTGTTCGACAAGGCCTGGAACACCGGTGAACAGCTGGGTGCCGACGAGCGAGCGAACCTGGCCCTGGCCATTGGCAGCGCCAAGGTCCATGCCACGCGGGTTGGCCTTGACCTGTGCTCTCGGCTGTTTGAAGTGACCGGTGCCCGCGCCACCAACGCCTCTCGGCGCTTCGACCGTTACTGGCGCAATCTGCGGACCCAGACCTTGCACGACCCGGTGGACTACCGCATCCGCGAACTCGGCGAGTGGGCCTTGAAGCAGAAGCCGCCCACACCGAGTTTTTATTCCTGACTCATGCCACCACGGCAGGTTAAAGCCACTGTTCACCACCATTCACTTGAACGACAAGGTGTTGCCACAGCAACACTTTGCCTGACCAAAAACACCCACAACCATTGCATTACAGGGCTTTGAGTGCACGGCACGGACTGTGCAATAGCTCCTGAAAACCATTATTCATGCGCCCTGCGTGCCCAATGAACTTAGAAAGTAGGAGTTAATCGACTATGGCCACTCGCATTATTCTCAATGCGTTTGAAATGACCTGCGTTAGTCATCAGGCAGCAGGCACCTGGCGTCACCCGGACAGCCAAGCGTGGAAATACAAAGACCTCGATTACTGGGTTGAGTTGGCCAAGCTGCTTGAGCGTGGCTATTTCGACTCGGTCTTTATCGCCGACGTGGTGGGTGTCTATGACGTCTATCGCGGCTCGGTGGAAACCTCATTGCTCGATGCCGATCAGGTGCCGGTCAACGATCCCTTCTTTCAAGTGCCGGCCATGGCCACCGTCACCAAACACTTGGGCTTCGGTGTGACCTCGGCGCTGACTTATGAGCAGCCTTATGCCCTGGCAAGAAAGTTCTCGACCCTCGATCATTTGACCAAGGGCCGTGTGGCGTGGAACGTGGTGACCTCGTACCTCAACAGTGCTGCGGTCAACTTGGGCCTCAAGCAGCAGATCTCCCATGATGAACGTTATGACATCGCCGATGAGTTTCTGGATGTCACCTACAAACTGTGGGAAGGCTCTTGGGATGAAGACGCGGTGCTGCGTGACCGTGAGCGTGGCATCTTTACCGACCCGACCAAGGTCCACCCAATTGGCCACAAGGGTAAGTACTTCGATGTACCGGGTATCCACCTGTCCGAACCCTCGCCACAGCGCACCCCAGTGATTTTCCAGGCCGGTGCATCCAGCCGTGGCCGGGCCTTTGCCGCCAAGCACGCCGAAGGCGTGTTCATCAGCCCGGCCACCGCAGAGCAAGCGCGCGAGGTGTCCGATGACATCCGCAAGCGCGCCGTGGAAGCCGGCCGTACTCGCGATTCGGTCAAGGTGTTCACGCTGCTGACGGTGATTACCGGTGAAAGCGATGAAGCCGCACAAGCCAAGTACCGCGAGTACCTGAGCTATAGCAACGGCGAAGGCATGCTGTCGTTTTACGGCGGCTGGACCGGGATCGATTTTTCCGAATACGACCCGGACCAACCCCTGGAAGCAATCGACAACGACAGCATCCGTTCAGTGCTGGAGTTGCTCGCCACCGCAGACCCTGACCGCAAATGGACACCGCGCGACATTATCAAACACCGCAGCATTGGTGGTCTGGGCCCGGTGTTGGTGGGCGGCCCTAAAACGGTGTCCGACGAACTGGAGCGCTGGGTGGACGTAGGCGGCATCGACGGCTTCAACCTGGCCTATGCCATCACACCAGGAACCTTTGAAGATTTCGTGGAGTTTATCGTCCCGGAACTGCAACGCCGGGGCCGTGTGCGCACTTCCTATGAAGGCAACACACTGCGAGAAAACCTGCTCGATGGCAATTCGGCCTACGCCGCTGCTGACCATCCGGCCGCCCGTTATCGTGGTGCGTTCAGGAACGGGGCCAACGCCACCGACAAAACCAAGCCGTCCAAATTTTCTGACCTGACTTGACGCTCATTTGCGCTGAAGAGGAATCCATTCCATGTCCAGTTTCACCACTCTGAACACGCTATCAGTCGGTACTGATTATGAAACGCTGGCCGAACGCTTCCGGCCGATTTTCGCCCGCATTGCTGAGGGCGCCGTCGAGCGCGAGCGCAACCGTACGCTGCCGTTCGAGCCGATCAAATGGCTGAAAGAAGCCGGTTTTGGCGCCGTGCGTATCCCGGTCGAATTCGGGGGCGCCGGCGCCTCGCTGCCCCAACTGTTCCAGTTACTGATTGAACTGGCCACCGCCGACTCCAACGTGCCACAGGCCCTTCGCGGCCACTTTGCCTTCGTGGAAGACCGCCTCAACGCCCAGGCATTTAGCCCGCAGGACGTCTGGTTCAAGCGCTTTGTCGCCGGGGAGTTGGTCGGCAATGCCTGGACTGAGGTGGGCGACGTGAAGCTCGGCCAAGTGATTACCCGCATCAGCCGCCAGGGCGAACAGTGGGTCGCCAATGGCACCAAGTACTACAGCACCGGAAGCCTGTTCGCCGACTGGATCGATCTCTACGCCCAACGGGATGACAACGGCGCCGACGTGATCGCAGCGGTCCGCGTGCAGCAACCGGGTGTGCGTCAAAGCGACGATTGGGATGGCTTCGGTCAGCGCACCACCGGCAGCGGCACTTCGGTGTTTGAAAACGCCGTGGTCGACGACGAAAACTTGATCGACTTCTCCACGCGCTTCAAATACCAGACGGCGTTCTATCAATTAACGCTGCTGGCGGTGCTGGTGGGGTCTGGCCGTGCGGCCGTGCGGGATATTGCCGAACAGGTTCGCAACCGTACCCGGGTTTTCAGCCACGGCAATGCGCCGTCGGCCCGTGATGATGCCCAGGTGCAGCAAGTGGTGGGCAAAGCCTCAGCCCAGGTCTACGCCGCCGAAGCGACTGCCCTGCGCGCCGCACACGCCTCGCAACGGGCGTATGTTGCGCACTTCGGCAAGAACGAGCAGGTCGAACGCGAGGCCAACATTGCCGCTGAGCTGGAGTCGGCCCAAGGGCAAGTGGCGATTTCTGAACTGGTGCTTCGCGCCACAAGCGACCTGTTCAATGCCTTGGGCGCATCGGCCACCCGCGTCACCCTGCAACTAGATCGGCACTGGCGCAATGCCCGCACCGCAGCCTCACACAATCCGTTGATCTACAAAGAGCGGATCATTGGTGACTGGGAAATCAACGGCACCGAGCCACCCTTTGTGTGGCAGATCGGCGGCGGCACTGCGCAAAACCGTTAAGCACTCCCGAGACAGAAATAAGGCCAGCCTGCGTGCTGGTCTTATTTTTTCTGGCAGGGAGGCCATCTCCCAACACGCTAATCTGCTACCTCACGCGTTATCGTTATGGGACAGGTACCCACGGCTCGCAACCGGATGCGACTTACACCAGAAGCAATAGTGCAGCTCCGTACACCACCGCGCCCACCAGGAACGTCGCGAAGGTAAAGCCCAGCACGCGCTGCACGCCAACACCGGCCATCGCCACTACCGGCGCTGCCCAGAAAGGCTGCAACATGTTGGACACCTGCTCGCCCATGGCGACGGCCATGGTGGTCGCCGGCAGCGACGCGTGCAACGTAACCGCCGCCGGGATGACAAACGGCCCCTGCACCGCCCAATGGCCGCCGCCGCTTGGAATCAGAAACGTCACCACCAGCGAGCAAATGTAGCTCCAGAACGGCAGCGTGTGCTCGTTTGAAATAGCCACAAACGAATTGGAAATCACCCCCGGCAGGCCGGTGGCTTCCATGATGCCCATCAGGCCGCCGTACAGCGGGTATTGCAGCATCATCGAACCGCTTTGCTTGGCGGCATTCTTCACCGCATTGGCATACGCCAACGGGTAGCGATGCAACAGGATGCCGGCGGTGAACATCACAAATATCACCGCGTTAACACCGGCGAACTGCAGTTGCCCGAACCAGGCGAAGACCATCACTGCAATCCCGCCCGCGCCCATCAACACGCTGCCCAGCCATGAATATTCCAGGCGCTGCGCAAAGGTCCATGGGCCTTGCGGTTTGCTCTCCGGCACAGGGTCCGGGTGTTTGCTGATGTCTAGAGCGATAACGTCATCGCCGCGTGGTCGCAAGACCGCCAGTACAAACGGGATGACCAGCACCATCACCAGATTGGGCACTAGGTTGAATGGCGCGAAGACCATGTCGCCAAGACCCAACACCTGACCAGTGACTTTTTCCACCACATTCATCGGGCTGCCCGCAGTGGATTGCGCAAGCACGATGGAACTTGAAAGACCACCGGCCCAGACCACCCAGCCGGAAAATCCTGCAGCAACGATCCAGGCGAAATCTACGTGCATGCGCTTGGCGATTTCACGCGCCAACAACGCACTCATGACCAGACCAAAGCCCCAGTTGAAAAATGAAGTCACCGCGACACTGACGAATATCAGCGCGCCAGCTTGCGCCGGCGTGCGTGCCAGGCTGATCAGTCGGGTGAAGAAGCGCTGCACGATCGGCGCATGGGCCAATGCGTGGCCCAGCACCAGCACCAGGGTGATTTGCAGCGCAAAGGTGAAGATGTTGAAGAAGCCCTTGTACCAGCCAGACAAGATGTTGGTCATGGAAGCCTGCGGCCCCCAGATCAACGCCGCGAGAGCGATCAGGAAGGTAAGGAATACCGCGAGCACGAACGGATCAGGGATTGTGCGTTCGAACACCCGGATGGTGTTGTCAGTGACCCGCGTGCGCAGGCTTCGAGGCTTGCTGAGCGCGGCGGTCATTGGGCCATACCCCGCGCAAAACGTGACAGGCCCAAGTGTTGCAGGTCGATTGGCATGAAGTGAATCCTATTGTGATTATTATGGACAAAACGGCTTAAAGCGCCCTGTTAACAATATTGACCGGGCCTACAGCAGCGCTCCACATTCGCGCAAACCACTGATTTGCTCGTCGGTGAAACCATGGGCACGCAGGACTTCATCGGAGTCCTGACCGAAGGCCGGCGCAGCAAAAGGCTGCGGGCCAGGCGTGCGGCCGTAGCGAATCGGGCGAGTAAAACCACGGTAGTGACCGACCACCGGATGCTGGTAATCGGCAATCAGGTCTTCGGCCTGGCACTGCGGATGATCGAACATATCTTCGATACGTCGCGCGGCTGCACAGGGCACCGCGTCGCCGAATTCGACTTCCCACTCCAGCGCCGTCCGCGCCTGCAATGCCGCATGCAGTTGTGGAACAATCACCGCATGTTGCTCAGCGCGCTTGCGCACACTGTCGTAGCGATCATCGAGCAGATTCAGCAGGCCCGTCTTTTCGCACAGCGCTCGCCAGAAATGCGGCGTGTTGGCAGACAGATAGAGGTGGCCTTCGCGCGTCGGGTGGATGCCGGTGATACCGCCAGAACGCATGTCGCGGTCCATTTCGGCAGGTTCGTTTTCAGCCCAGATCAGTCGTGCCGATTGCATGGCCAAGGCACTGCGCAGCAGTGAAACACCTACGTATTGGCCTTCACCGGTTTTCTCTCGTTCGAACAACGCCGACGATACGCCACCTGCGACCAGCGCCGCCGCGTAGTAATCCACCACCGATCCATACAGCACTTCCGGCGGACCGCCCGGTTTGCTTTGTGCGGCACACATGCCGGTCATGGTTTGCAGAACTTGATCGTATCCGGCCTTGTCTTTCAGCGGCCCGCTTTCGCCATAACCAGTGACAGCGCAATAGATCAAGCGCGGGTTGAGTGCCTTCAGTTGCTCGTAACCGATGCCCAACCGGTCCGGCACGCTGGGACGAAAGTTGTGCACCAGCACATCGGCTTCGCGGACAAGGGCATGCAGCGTTTCCAGTCCCTCAGCACGTTTGAGGTCGAGCACTACCCCCAATTTGCTACGATTGACGCCGAGGAACGCGCGACTTTCGCTGGCGAGGGTCGAAGGGTATTTGCGCAGATTGTCGCCGGTCGGCGGCTCGATCTTGATCACTTCAGCGCCTTGATCGGCGAGCAGCGAGCAGCCATAAGGCCCGGCAATATAGGCGCTCAAGTCCAGCACCTTGATCCCGCTCAAAGGGCCAACCGGCCCTGAGCGATCCAGGCGTGACGAGGGTGTGAGGCGCTCACTCATGACAATATCTCCGCAGTGCTTTTTATTCGTATGGCGCAGCCGCTCCCCTGGGAAGCCAACATGGCGCAGCATCGAAATAAAGTCTGAGGCTCCGAACAAGATATTAAAAATAGTTTTCAATAGCTTCAGAGTGAAATAAAAATGGATTAACCAATCATTTCATCCTGATCATGTGGGTGCTCGTAAAGTACTTCACAGAATGCGCCGATGAGTTTGACCTTCGCCGAGTTGCGCTTCCACAGCAGCCCTAGCGGACGGCGCAGCCCAGCGCCCGGCAACGGCAACTGCGCCAGCGCATCGAGGTTGGCGTGCAGAGGTTGCCAACGCGGCACCAGCGACACACCAAGCCCTCCGCCAACCATGGCAGCGATTGCGTCCAACGCGTCAATCTCAAAACGTTCACGCGGCGCTATGCCCGCCTCCAGCAAGTAACGGTCAGCGAGCAGGCCGCCCCAAGACCTGCGGTGATAGCGAATGAACGGCTCGCTGGCCAGCACCTGATGCGCGTCGCGGCCAATCAATTGCGCCGGAGCCAGTACGATAAACGGCTCATCGTGGAACGGGCGCCAAGTGAACTCCTTTGGTAGCTCGAAAACGGGACGGACCATTAGCGCCACATCAATGTCCCCCGCCACGACTTTGCGATACAGCTCGGTGGACACAGCGGGTTCAAGATGAGTGTGCAAATGTTTATGGCGCTCGATCAATGTAGCCAGGACGCGCGGCACCAGATATGCCAGCGCCGTGGAAATGCAGCCAATGCGCAGGTCCCCGGCGACCACGTCCAGCGCAGCGATAGCGCTGAGGTCTCGCGTACGGCGCACCAGTTCCGCTGCAGGTTCGATCAACGCCAGGCCCGCCGCAGTCGCCTGCATGTTGCGCCCGGCGCGGGTCAGCAGCGTTGCGCCGATTTCGTGCTCCAGTGCCTTGATGCGTTGCGCGACGGCTGTGGGTGTGAGGTTAAGCGCGCGGGCCGCAGCGGCGGTGGAGCCCAAGCGCGCGACCTGAAGAAAGCTTTCGAGGTATCGCGTGTCCATAGTGAATATTTTTTAGACTCTAATTCAAGTAATACGCACTTTAGTTATCTTCCTGTGATTTGCAATATAGATCCCGCTGCGCCCTCCCTTGGCGTGGTCCATAAAAAAAACATCGAGGATCGTCAATGCGCAGCAAACTCTTCGTGCCCGGGTCGCGCCCCGAACTCTTCGCCAAAGCGATGGCCTCAAAAGCAGATGCCGTCAGTTTCGATCTGGAAGACGCCGTTGATCCAAGCGCCAAAGACAGCGCCCGTCAGCAGCTTTCTGACTTCCTGCGTACGCTGGGACCTACGAGCAAAACCGTGGTGGTGCGTATCAACGATCAATCCTCACCCCATTATGAAAACGATTTGATAGCGCTGGTGGGTACTGCAATGCAGGTCGTCAACCTGCCGAAAGTGGAATGCGCCGCACAGATTCATTCCCTCGCGCAACGCCTCGACGAACTTGAAGCACAGCAAGGCGTCACTCAACCCATTGCAATTCTGGTGACCATCGAGTCGCCAAAGGGTTTGCGTAATGCGGCGCAAATCGCTGCCGCCAGCCCAAGGGTCAACGGCCTGCAACTGGGACTCGCTGATTTGCTGGAACCGCTGGGAATAGATCGCAAGGACCCATGGACGCTGCATCAGATCCGCCTGAGCCTGCGTCTGGCGGCGGGCGAAGCGGGCGTGGCGACTTACGACTCAGCGTTCGCACGAGTCAATGATCCCCAGGGTTTCGCCGCTGAAGCAAAGACCGCGCGGCAACTCGGCTACGTGGGTAAATCCTGCATTCACCCTACCCAAATCGATCTCGCCAATCAGGCATTTTTGCCTGATGCCGAGCAGATCGCCCATGCGTTGCGCGTGGTCGAGGCTGCGGCAAAAGCCGAAGCGGCGGGCATCGGCGCCTATCTGGTCGATGGCCAGATGGTCGACGGTCCGTTCGTGCGCAGCGCTCAGGCACTGCTGGCGCAAGCGCGCAGCGCGGGTCTGGTCAATTAGCAACACGGCCAACACATGAGTTGAACGCGGCGTGCTCACCGCGTCGAAAAAACAACAATAAAATAAAGAGGTGGGTATGCATAACGCTGAACCACTCGCCACGCCAGCCGCACGTTCGTCTGCAAAAACAGCGACGTTCTGGTTCGAAACGCGTGTCGGGTTTATTCCCTTGATCATTTACATTCCGCTGGCCTTGCTGATCCTGGGCCTGATCCTCACCGGTGAGTTGAAATCCGACTTACCGATCATGATTGCAGTGATCGGCATGGGCGGCGCCACTTGTGCGGAAATCGGAAAGCGCATACCGGTGCTCGGCAAAATGGGCGGCGCGGCAATCGTCTCAGCTTTTCTGCCCTCCTATCTCGTCAGCCTCGGCTGGATTCACGCGGACCTGATCAAGCCGGTGACCGACTTCACCAAGTCCAGCAACTTCATTTACCTGTTCGTCTCGGCTGTGGTGGTCGGCAGCATCTTCACCATGGACCGCGAGTTGATCATCAAGGGCTTCGCCAAGATCTTCCTGCCACTGGTGGTGGGCTCGGTGCTGGCGCTGGCGGCAGGCACGGCGGTCGGTGTCGCCTGCGGCATGCCGCTACGTCAGGTATTGTTTTTCGTGATCATTCCGGTAATGGGTGGCGGGCTCGGCGAAGGCGCCATCCCGTTGTCCGTCGGTTACGGCGAAGTTATGGGCGTCGACTCTGGCCGCATCCTCGCGCAGCTATTGCCCGTGATTCTACTGGGCAATCTGTGCGCGATCATGATCTGCGGCTTGCTCGACATGATCGGTAAACGCTACCCGCAACTCACCGGTAACGGACGATTGCAGTTGGGCGAAAAGGCCGCTGACGACCTGCCTGTCACACTACAGAACTCTGTGCAGGAACCGAGTGAGCTGGTCAATGACGTGATTGCTGCTGGCATGTGCGCCATCGCGCTGTATCTGGCCGGGGTCATGATGCACGCCTTGTTCGGTCTACCAGGACCGGTGTGCATGCTATTTCTGGCAGTCCTACTGAAGCTGCTCAAGGCCATTCCGGTGCGACTGGAAAGTGGTGCGAAAACGCTGTTCAAATTCTTTACCACCTGCGTCACATATCCGCTGCTGTTCGCCAACTCCATCGCTGTCACCCACTGGAGTGAACTGAGTTCAGCATTCCACGTGGGCAATCTGCTGACCATCGTCACCACCATTGGTGTTTTGGTCTTGACCGGTTGTGTCATGGCCCGGAAATTGGGCATGTACCCCATCGAAGTCGGCATCGTCAACGGCTGCCACAGTGGCCTCGGCGGTACGGGAGATATTGCTATCCTGACCGCCGCCAATCGCATGCAGCTGCTGCCTTTCGCGCAGATTTCCACCCGCATCGGTGGTGCAATCACAGTGATGCTGGCCTTGCTGCTGTTCTCGAATTTACCGCCAGTCTGATCCAGGAACCGGAACCATGGCTGAATCTTCAGTACCTCATTCTTTGTGCATCTCGCGCCCACAGCCTGCACTGCCGGCCAATGCGTGTGATGCCCATCTGCACATTCTCGATGCCCGGTTTACACCGGCCATCGCGGGCACGCCGACGCCGGACAATATGACGTGGGACGACTACCGGCTATTGCAGCAGCACGTCGGTTGCAGCCGCGCGGTGATCGTTCAGGCCAAGCACTATGGCTTCGATAACAGCTGCCTGTTGGATGCCATCGCGCGCAGTAATGGCCGAGCGCGCGGCATCGCGGTAGTCGCCCCTGATATCAGCGATGCCGAACTGGAACACCTCGACCAAGGCGGCGTTCGCGGATTGCGTTTCAGCCTGTGGAACAGCGGTAACGCAGTCGCCAGTTGGGACACCCTCGCCCCGCTGGCTGCACGCATCGCCGAGTTCGGCTGGCACATCCAGCTGCACGCTGCGGCTGAGCAACTGATCGTTCATGAGCGGTTGATTGACAACCTGCCAACGCCGCTGGTCATCGATCACATGGGCCGCTTGCCGCCACAAGAAGGTCTGAAGCACCCGGCAGCGCTGCTGCTTCGCCGCTGGCTAGAAGAAGGAAAAACCTGGATCAAGCTATCCGGCGCATACCTGAACAGTGACAGCGGCGCGCCCGAATATGCGCCGACGCTGACGACCGCGCGGCAATTGGTGGAATGGGCGCCGAGGCGAATGTTTTGGGGCAGCGACTGGCCACACGTTACCGAGCAACACAAACCTGACGACGCTCATCTGGCCAATCTGCTGAATGAGTGGGCCGGTGAGCACGTGCAAAAAATCCTGGTGGACAACCCTGCTGAGTTCTATGGCTTCACCGATTGAAGACCGGTCAGCAAACAGATTCGCCCATAAAAAATAACAATATCCATTGGAGTGCTCATGCCTTACATGATCGATAGGCGTCGCCTGCTCGGCGCGATGACTTGCCTGGCGCTGATGCCAGCGCTTTCATTCGCTGAAGATAAAACCCCATTAGCAGGCAAGACGACCAAGACCATCGCTGAGCAGTTGGCCGACTATGTGACGGCAACTCAGTACAGCACCCTGCCTGCAGATATCGTCGAGCGGGTGAAGGCACATTTTATCGACGCCATGGGCTGCGCCATCGGTGCGCTTAATCAGCCGCAAGTGCTAAAGGTGCGCGATGTCGCGCTCGCCGTGCCAGAAGGTGTGTCAACGGTGATCGGTACGACGCATAAAACCAGCATGGAGCTGGCCTCGTTCGCCAACGGCGCGGCAGTGCGTTACTTCGATCTTAACGATACCTATGCTGGCAAAGAGGTCGGCCACCCGAGCGATAACATCACACCGTGCCTGGCCGTCGCCGAGGCGCAAAAATGTTCCGGTCGGGACCTGATTCTCGCCATTGCCCTGGCCTATGAAATTGATTGCAGATTGCTCGACACCGTGCAGATCAGTGCTCGCGGCTGGGACCACCCGAATTTCAGTTTGCCCGCAGCGGCGCTCGCAACCGGTAAGTTAATGAGGCTGTCGTCGCAACAGCTGAGCGAAGCGATCAACCTGTCCTTCGCTGGACACCTAGCGATGAACCAGACCCGCTTGCAGGTGTTGTCGAACTGGAAAGGCCTGGCCGATGCCGAGGCGGGACGCAACGCAATATTCGCGGTGCAATTGGCCCGCGCCGGGTTGACTGGGCCTGCACCGGCCTTCGAGGGCAACGCCGGTTTTTTCAAACAGATCTCAGGCCCTTTCACGCTGGACACCGAGCAATTCGGCGGCCGCGCCGGCACCTTTAAAATCGCCGAATGCCAAGTCAAGCCTTACCCTGCACAAGCCCTGTTGCAAACTGCGATTGCCGCCGCGGCCAAGGCCGGCAAGGCGATTCCGGACACTGCCAAGGTGAAGTCAATCGTCGTTGCAACCTCGCATGTCGGTCATCAGTACTCTGCGGAATCGCCAGAAAAATTCGCCCCCAAGACACGGGAAACAGCCGACCATAGCCTGCCGTACATCGTGGTGCGGGCAATGTTAGATAAGGAGATCAAGGACTCCAGCTACTCAGATGAAGCACTGCACGATCCTCGACTGGTCGCGCTGCTGAAGAAGCTGACGGTGGAAGAGGATGACGCTCTGACTGAGCTTACGCCGCAACGCCTGCCAACACGCGTGACCGTCACGCTCGACGACGGGCGCGTCATCACCGAACAGGTGGATGACCTCCCTGGCTTCGGTGGGAAACCGCTCACCCGCGAAGGCACCGAAGAAAAATTCCTGCGGTCGGTCAACGGCGTCTGGTCAGACAAACAGTCGCGGGCATTTCTTGAGGTAGCGTGGAAGCTCGATCAACAGCATAACTTGAAGAGTTTGTTCAAGCACTTGGTGGCGTAGTCGTATTGGTGTGCATTTCGCCTTGGGCAATGCAGTTATCCGCATGATGTCCGAGGCCCTTGTTATGGCAACTGTTAAGCACCGCCGATTGCGCTGACCCAGCCGAGGTGTCGGTTTTTATTAGATCGCTACAACACCATATCGCCCGTCACAAATGGCTTGAGTCCGCCAATAAACGTTTTTCCGTGCTCAAACCAAACCTTTCTTTTATCGGCCGCCATGTAAAGCTCATAGTCGGACTGATCGCGAAACCAGCATTCCCCGATAGCATGCACAAGTGGCACCTCAAGATAGGGTACGTGGGTGTCGCTTGGGTTCTCTGATACAAGCCTAACCTCATATTTGTGCAGACCAGGAATACCCTCACTCATTTCAAAGTGACGTATACATTCTTGTTTAAAGATCTCATCGCTCATGGTTTGAGGTTTAACCAACAGGTAGACGATTCTAATCATTTGAGCTTCCTTTAAGTCCGTTGTCCGGACAACGGTTGCGGGGACGGGCCGGCTTCATTCTCAACAACGTCAAGTTCATCAAGTCGAACGCCCTTGGTTTCGGGTAGCAGCAACAGGGCAAATACAGCGATGGCGTAAGCGACAAGACAGAACGCGCCAACAGATTGGGACAGACCGAATTTAGCGGCCAGTAGCCCAACCCCCGTGACGGCCATAGCACCCACCGATTTGCCGACGTTGTACGAGAATCCCATGCACGTGGTGCGGACCTGGGTCGGGAATAACTCGCTCAGAAAGGGCCCCAGCGCCGCAAACATGCCGATCGCCAACGCACCAACCAAAAAACCCATGACGTGCGCTACCAAAGGGTTGAGCGGTACGAACATATAGGCAACGGTGACAATCCAGGAGGCCAACGACAGGATCATCAGAGTTGGGCGTCGGCCCAAGCGGTCAGACATGTAGGCGGTAGTGGCGAACCCGCACAGACTGCCTAGCGCCATGATCAAAATCGTCAGGATAAGCGACCCGGATACAACACCCCGTTCGGCCATCATCGCAGGCGTCCAGACCAGAATCACGTAGCAGCCCGCCTGTAATCCGATGACCAATAAGCTGGCAAGCATGCTGACCTTGATGTACTTGGCGGAAAACACGGTTCCGATAGATGCTTTATCAGTGTCTAGCTTTTGCGATTGTTTGAACGCATCCGAATCCTTGACGTTACGCCGAATGAAAATCACAACCAGCGCGGGAATCACACCGACCCAGAAAGCCAAACGCCAAGCGTACTCAGCGGGAAAATACGCGAGGATGCCAGTGACGACCAGCACGGCGCCAGCCCATCCCAAGGCAAAACCGGACTGCACGAAACCCAACGCCCTGCCGCGATTGTTTGGGTTGATGACCTCCGCCATGAGCGCTACGCCGATAGCCCATTCGCCGCCGAACCCCAAGCCCTGGAGAGTACGTGCGACCAGCAATTGCTCAAAATTTTGAGCAAACCCTGCAACGATTCCAAAGAAGGTAAACCAGCAAACAGTAAAAATCAGGATGCGCACCCGCCCGAAGCGGTCGCTCAGGATGCCTGCGATCCATCCGCCCAAGGCCGCCGACAGCAAGGCCGATGTCCCGATAACTCCCGCCTCGCCTTTGGTCAGCCCCCAGATCCCTATCAGCGTGGGCAGCAGGAAGCTGAACATCTGCATGTCATAGGAATCCAGGGCCCAGCCGGCATAGCAGGCCCAAAAGGTTTTCTTCTCACGCGGGGTGCCGCTTTTATACCAAGAGAACATCGCCGATCCTTATTGTTATGGGGGTGCCTCTAAGGGATCGAGCATGAACCAGTCTTGTTAATGTGCCCATTTACGTTATTGAAAGGCCGCCTTTTGCTTTTGCTAAGAAGCCAATGGCAACTGGCTCGTCGAGGCAGTGGTTGTTCAATTTCTGCTTCGAACTAATCCATGCTGCCTATATGACATATACCAATCATAGATTTCATTTATTAAAACTCGAGCGGTATTGTCTACGTGATTGAGTAACCCAATAGAGCCTGGCTTTTTGGCTCTGCCTGTTCTCACGTGATAGGAGTCTAAGCATGACAGCGCAACGTGTTCTGATAACAGCAGGTGCGGGCGGTATAGGCCGTGCCATTGTCGAAGCATTCACGGCCAAAGGCGCCAATGTTTTTGTTTGCGATATTGACACCCAGGGCTTGGCAAAACTGGAAGCGGATTTTCCAGGGGTACACACCACCCTGTGCGATATCTCCTGTCCCGCCGACATTGAAAAAATGGTGGCGCTGGCAGCCAAGACCCTGGGCGGCCTGGACGTCCTGGTTAATAACGCTGGTATCTCGGGGCCTACCGCTCCTGTCGAGAAACTGGATCCGGCTGAGTGGGCGAAGGTGGTGCAAGTCAACCTCAATGGCACGTTCAACGTGACCCACTTTGCCATTCCATTTCTGAAGCAATCCACTGCTGGCTCGATCATCAATATGTCGTCGGTGTCCGGTCGCTTCGGCTATCCAAATCGTAGCGCCTACTCCACCACCAAATGGGGCTTGATCGGTTTCACCAAGACACTGTCGATTGAGTTGGGCGAGTTCAACATTCGCGTCAACGCGATCTTGCCCGGCGCAGTGGACGGTCCGCGATTCCAGAAAGTGCTGGAAGGCCGTGCGCAGATCAGTGGCAAAAGCATTGAAGAAGAAACCGTTCTGGCCCTCGCTACGCAATCGATCAAGCACCTGGTCAACCCAAAGCATATCGCCGACCTGGCAGTGTTCATTACCTCGGACAGCGGTCAATCGATTTCCGGTCAAATGCTGCCCATCGACTGCGATATGCAGCACGCCTGAGAGGATATATCCATGAAGCTTCGTGATCAGTTGATCGGCGCCTGGAAACTGCACTCCTACGTCGAAATTCCGGTAGATGGTTCCGAGTCGTTCTACCCAATGGGCGAGCAGCCGATGGGCATCATCATGTATACGCCTGACGGATACATGTCGGCGCAACTGATGAAGCCAGAGGGCCGCAAGAACTTTGCGATCAACGACTTCTACAAAGGCACCCTTGAAGAGTACAAGGCCGCAGGTTCGACCTATGTCGCTTACACCGGCCCGTTCAAGGTCAATGAAGAAAAGCGCACTTTGACCCACAGCATGTTCATTTCGCTGTTTCCTAACTGGATGGGCCAAACCCAACCTCGCGTTGTCAGCCTGGAAGGCGACGTGCTGACGCTAGGCACTGAAACCCCCATCAGCTCCCAAGGCAAAACCGTCAATTCAAAACTGATATGGCATCGCGCTAAGCCTGAATAAGGCGTAAGGCGTTAACCGTTATTTTTTTCACTCGTTGCTACCTAGTTGCAAGGTAGCAACCCAATGCTCAAGCGTGGTTCCGATGGCACATCGAATCGTTGTCGTAGGTGGCGGTGCCGGCGGGCTGGAGCTGGCAAAATACAGTGCGGTGGGAGTATGGCCACGGCCAAGCAGGCAATCCCTCCAAGACGGTTGATACGGTCATGATTGCTGACATCTGCGCCCTACTGTAGGAACGATGATGGAGCTGAGCAACATCGACTTGAATCTGCTGGTCTCACTTGAGGTATTGCTTCAGGAATGCAATGTCACGCATGCGGCCCAACGGTTGGCCATC
>NZ_JAMFRV010000366.1 GCF_026224925.1 Pseudomonas sp.
ACCGTGAACGTTTTGCTGCGAAATTGGGCGAGCTGCTCGATTACCACAACTTTGTTTTGGTCAATTACTACAAAGAGCCAGCCATCGACTTCCAGAAAACACTCGACGAGTGCATGGAATACGCTGTGCTGCTTAAACCGATGATGCTCGATGTCACTGCTGCGCTGCATGAAATGCGCCGCGAAGGCAAAGACATCATGTTCGAAGGTGCCCAAGGTTCGTTGCTGGACATCGACCACGGTACTTACCCGTACGTGACCAGTTCGAACACTACCGCAGGCGGCATCGCTACTGGTTCGGGTTTTGGTCCTATGTACCTGGATTACATCCTGGGCATCACCAAGGCCTACACCACGCGCGTTGGCTCGGGTCCATTCCCGACTGAGCTGTTCGACGACGTGGGTGCGTTCCTCGCGAAACGTGGTCACGAGTTCGGTGCTACTACTGGTCGTGCGCGCCGTTGCGGTTGGTTCGATGCGGTCATTCTGCGTCGCGCTATCGAGATCAACAGCATCTCGGGTCTGTGCCTAACCAAGCTCGACGTGCTTGATGGCCTGGAAACCATCAATATCTGTGTTGGTTATCAGAATGAGCACGGTGCAGTGATTGATGCGCCAACCGATGCTGACAGCTATATCGGCCTGGTGCCGGTATACGAAGAAATGCCAGGTTGGACTGAATCGACCGTGGGCGCCAAGACCCTGGAAGAGCTTCCGGCCAATGCCCGCGCTTACATCAAGCGTGTGGAAGAGTTGGTCGGCGCACCGATCGACATTATTTCGACGGGCCCGGACCGTAACGAAACGATCGTATTGCGCCATCCATTTGCGTGATAAGTCGTTGAAATAAAGGCAAAGGGTCGCTCGTGCGGCCCTTTGTCATATCTGTCAGTTGGTAAGTGCTGGAACGGCACGGTGCTTGCTGTGATTACCCTCATAAAAGCGTGCCACCATTTTACTGGCACCTGCAGTAGGGGAGTTTTCCATGTCGGCCGTCCTTTCTCTTTTACGAAGTCGCTTGTTGCGGCCCGTGTTCATCGCTCTCGGTATTGCTCTTTTGGTGCAGGTGGTCGTTGCGGTTGCGCTGACCCGAAGCACCGTCACCGCGCTTGAGGTGGATTTGGCGGCTCGACTGGGTGTCGATTCGCAACGCCTGACGGGGGAGTTGGAGCAAGCGAGTCGCGAAGTGACATCTAGTTTGGACTCGTTATCGTCAAGTACTCGTCAACGATTGAGTGCGGGCTTGTCCTCGCGCCTCAAAGATGAGCAGGTGCAGTTGCGCAGTACGCTTGAAAAAAACCTGCACGACTCGGCCAACGACATGGCTCAATTGCTGGCGGCCGTCGCGCCCCGCGCCATGTGGGATAACGACACGCCAACGCTCTCGGAATTTGCCCGCCGTGCTCAGCGCAATCCCAATGTGCTGTTCGTTATTTATAATGATGCGCAGGGCGAGCACCTGACCCGTTACTTGAATCGCGACAATCCACAAATAAAAGCCCTGCTCGATAAGGGTGAGGGTGATCGGCCGGTAGATAAAGTCCTGAATGCTGCCCAGCATGACCCTTCGGTTTATTATGTTGAGGCCTCGATCAGTCCCAACGGAGTAGAAATCGGCAAGGTCGTCATGGGCGTGACCACGGCCAACGTTGAGGAGAATTTGTCGGCGCTAGATAAGCGCTTCTCGGCGTTGATTGTCAGTGGTGAGCAGTTGGTCTCTGACAGCCTCGTAGGCGCTGCGGCGGACAGTTCCAAAGCGCTACGTACGCGATTGGAGTCGGCGCAGTCTGCTGCCTCGGCGATGGCTGCCAATACCAGCAACACGGTGCAAGAAGCGGCGGCTACGTTGCGCTGGCGCATTGGTCTGGGCTTGGCGCTGGTTGGGTTGGGCGTGCTGCTGCTGCTTGCTGTAGTGCTTGGGCGTCGAGTAGTGAGCAAGCTGCATTTGTTGATCGCCGCGCTGGATGATCTGGCTGCCGGGGAAGGCGATCTGACCAAGCGGGTTCAGCTTAATAGTAACGACGAGATCGGGGATATGGCGTCGGCGGTCAATCGATTTGTCGATAAGTTGCAGCCAATCGTGCGCGAGGCGGGCGATGTGGCGCAACTCACGGGTGTAGAAATTGGTGCTCTAAGTCGACGAAACGCTGGTGCTGGTGCCGCCGCTGAATCGCAGCGTGATGAAGTGGCTGCGAGTCTTAAGGCCCTTTCGCAAATGGCCGACGAAGCTCAGGCAGAAAGCCACGCCATGCAGGCTGCCTTGCAGCAAGTGGTTGATATTCGTCAGGCAACCGATGAAAACACGCGCACCTCCGCGCAGGTCGGGGGTTTGATCGAGGCGCTGGCCGGCCAGGTCGATACTGGCGCCAAGGTTATTGAGCGCTTGGCGCGACAAAGTGAGCAAATCGAAGTGGTGCTGACGGTCATTCATGGCATCGCTGAGCAGACCAATTTATTGGCGCTTAACGCGGCCATCGAAGCGGCGCGGGCCGGTGAGACGGGCCGCGGTTTTGCTGTGGTCGCAGACGAAGTGCGTGCATTAGCCAGCAAGACCCAGCGATCTACAGGTGATATTCAGGCACACATCGGCGCGTTGCAGCAAGGCGCCAAAGAGGCGGTCGCGGCGATTGGTCTGGCGGGGCGTCAGGCCAATGAAGGGCTTGCAGTGCTACGTGATAGTGCCAAACTGCAATTGTCTGTGCAGGCCTCGGTCGAGCAAGTGCATGCGGCCATTGGTTTGGCTACGCATGCGGCAGAGCATCAAGCCCAGGGAGCAAAAGCGGTGAGGGGGCGTGTGGAGGTGATTCATGCCCAGGCTCAGCGAGCTGCTCAGGCCGTGGTCGAAACCACTGCCAGCGGTAAAGTGCTGGATGGTTTGGCGGCGCAATTGAAGGCAAGCCTGGGGCAGTTCCGCGCATAGTTTGCCGTGGTAACGTGCAAGAAAGGGCGCAATTGGTGCGCCCTTGTAGGGCGCGATCATAATGGTTGATCTAGAATCTCAAACGCAGAAAACACAAAACCGAGCACGGGGCTCGGTTTTGTTTGAATTGGTGCCCAGAAGAAGACTCGAACTTCCACGACCTTGCGGTCACCAGCACCTGAAGCTGGCGTGTCTACCAATTTCACCATCTGGGCAGTTCGTTGGGTTCAACAATAAACTCTGATTTGACTCGGAAATTATCGTTTACTTTCAACTACAACAACGTTTGCCGTCGTTGTGGGGCGCATCTTACGGATGAGTTTAGGAGCTGTAAACCCCCGCCGTGAAATATTTTTTCGGAATAGCAGGAGGACGTAACGAACGGTGTCTTCGCGTTTCAATCAGGTATATGCCAAACTAAATAAATATAGATAAGGTGAACTCATTCTAATGGCCGATTGGCAGTCCCTCGATCCCGAGGCCGCGCGTGAAGCGGAAAAATACGAAAACCCTATCCCCAGCCGTGAGCTGATCTTGCAACACCTTGCCGACCGCGGATCGCCGGCAAGTCGTGAGCAATTGGTGGAAGAGTTTGGTCTGACCACTGAGGATCAGTTCGAAGCTCTGCGTCGTCGCTTGCGCGCCATGGAGCGGGATGCTCAGTTGATCTACACCCGTCGCGGCACCTATGCACCTGTGGATAAGCTCGATCTTATTCTCGGTCGTATCTCGGGCCATCGCGACGGTTTCGGCTTCCTGATCCCCGATGACGGCTCGGATGACTTGTTCATGAGCCCGGCGCAGATGCGCCTGGTGTTCGACGGTGACCGTGGCCTTGCCCGCGTTTCCGGTCTGGATCGCCGTGGTCGCCGTGAAGGCGTGATCGTTGAAGTGATCTCCCGCGCCCACGAAACTATTGTGGGTCGCTACTTCGAAGAGGGCGGCATTGGTTTTGTCGTGCCGGATAACCCGAAAATCCAGCAAGAAGTGCTGATCACGCCGGGACGCAACTCCAGCGCCAAGGTTGGTCAGTTCGTCGAAGTGAAAATTACTCACTGGCCGACGGCGCGCTTCCAGCCTCAAGGCGACGTAGTTGAAGTGGTGGGCAACTACATGGCGCCCGGCATGGAAATCGATGTCGCGCTGCGTACCTATGACATCCCGCATGTCTGGCCCGAAGCGGTGCTCAAAGAGGCCGCCAAGCTCAAGCCAGAAGTGGAAGAGAAAGACAAAGAACATCGCGTCGACCTGCGCCACTTGCCGTTCGTGACCATCGACGGCGAAGACGCTCGCGACTTCGATGATGCGGTTTACTGTGAAGCCAGGCCGGGCAAGCTGCGCTTGTTCTCTGGTGGGTGGAAGCTGTACGTCGCTATCGCTGACGTGTCGAGCTACGTCAAGATTGGCTCGGCGCTGGATACCGAGTCGCAAGTGCGTGGCAACTCGGTGTACTTCCCCGAGCGCGTAATACCAATGCTCCCTGAGCAACTGTCCAACGGCTTGTGCTCGCTGAACCCACACGTTGATCGTTTGGCCATGGTGTGCGAGATGACTATCTCGAAAACCGGCGAAATGACCGACTATCAGTTCTACGAAGGGATCATCCACTCCCACGCCCGACTGACCTACAACAAGGTCAGCGCGATTCTGGAACAGCCGAAAACCGCTGAAGCCAAGCAATTGCGTGAAGAGTATTCCGACGTTGTGCCTGATCTGAAACAGCTCTATTCGCTGTACAAGGTCTTGTTGGCTGCCCGTCATACCCGTGGCGCGATCGATTTCGAAACTCAGGAAACCCGGATCATCTTCGGTACTGAGCGCAAAATCGCTGAAATTCGGCCGACCACGCGTAACGATGCTCACAAGCTGATCGAGGAATGCATGTTGGCTGCTAACGTGGCCACCGCAGCCTTCCTGAAAAAACACGAAATTCCGGCCTTGTACCGCGTGCACGACGGTCCGCCGCCTGAGCGTCTGGAGAAACTGCGCGCGTTCCTTGGCGAATTGGGTTTGTCGCTGCACAAAGGTAAAGACGGCCCATCGCCGAAGGATTACCAAGCGCTGCTGGCCAGCATCAAGGACCGTCCGGATTTCCATCTGATCCAGACCGTAATGCTGCGTTCGTTGAGTCAGGCGGTTTACAGCGCTGACAATCAGGGCCACTTCGGTCTGAATTACGAGGCATACACGCACTTCACATCGCCGATCCGTCGTTATCCGGATTTGCTCACGCACCGTGCTATTCGCAGCGTGATCCGTTCCAAGCAGGACACGCCGCACGTTCGCCGTGCCGGTGCCATGACCATCCCGAAAGCGCGCATCTACCCTTACGATGAGGCGGCTCTGGAGCAATTGGGCGAGCAGTGTTCCATGAGCGAGCGGCGCGCCGATGAAGCCACGCGTGACGTGGTCAACTGGCTCAAGTGCGAGTTCATGAAAGACCGCGTGGGCGAATCGTTCCCTGGCGTGATCACTGCCGTTACCGGTTTTGGTCTGTTCGTCGAGCTGACGGATATCTACGTCGAAGGGTTGGTGCACGTGACGGCGTTGCCGGGCGATTACTATCACTTCGACCCTGTGCATCACCGCTTGGCGGGCGAGCGCACTGGCCGCAGCTTCCGCTTGGGCGACACGGTTGAGGTGCGGGTCATGCGCGTCGACCTTGATGAGCGCAAGATTGACTTCGAGATGTCTGAAAAGACTATCAGTGCGCCTATTGGTCGCAAGCGTCGCGGTGCTGAGACAACGCCTGCTCCGGCGGAGAAATCCGAAGCGCCAGCCAAAAGCGCTGGGCGTCGTGGTGCTCCAGCCAAGGCTGCACCGGTCGCTGAAGCTTACCGCCCAAGCGATGCTGCCGCGAAAAACGCTGAAGTCCGCAAAAGCCGTGAATTGAAGCAGGCTTTGCTTTCCGAAGCGAAAGGCGGTGGAAAGGCGGCTGGGGGAAAGTCCAGTAAAGCCGACCCTGCTGCTTCGGGTAAGCCGCCAGCCAAGCCAAGTAAACACCGTAAGGGGCCGCCAAAAGCGGGCTCGGCACCTGCCGCGAAAAGCGGCGGGGTGCGTAAACCAAAGGCTAAGTCATGAGTTCGTTGGAGAAAATCTACGGCGTTCACGCCGTAGAAGCGTTGCTGCGCCACCACCCAAAACGCGTCAAGCAAGTCTGGCTGGCTGAAAATCGTAACGACCCGCGGGTCCAGGTGCTGATTCAGCTGGCCAACGAGAACCGCGTGTCGGTGGGGCAGGCTGAGCGTCGAGAGATGGACGTTTGGGTTGAAGGCGTTCACCAAGGCGTTGTCGCCGAAGTTAGCCCTAGCCAAGTTTGGGGCGAAGCCATGCTCGACGAGCTTCTGGACCGTACCGAAGGTCCGCCGCTGATTCTGGTGCTGGACGGCGTGACTGACCCGCATAACCTCGGTGCCTGCTTGCGTACGGCCGATGCGGCCGGTGCACTGGCGGTAATCGTGCCTAAAGACAAGTCGGCTACCTTGACGCCAACCGTGCGAAAAGTCGCTTGTGGCGCGGCGGAAGTGATTCCATTGGTCGCCGTCACCAACTTGGCGCGCACCCTGGAGAAGCTGCAGCAACGTGGTTTGTGGGTAGTAGGTACGGCGGGGGAGGCTGAGGTTGAGTTGTACCAGCAAGACCTGACCGGTCCGACCATCCTGATCATGGGGGCTGAAGGCAAAGGCATGCGCCGCCTGACCCGCGACCATTGCGATTACTTGGTGAAACTGCCGATGGCCGGCAGCGTCAGCAGCCTGAACGTCTCCGTCGCAACCGGTGTTTGCTTGTTCGAAGCATTGCGCCAGCGCAGCGTGAAAGCCGCCGCGAAGAAGTAACCCTTGCAGGAGCGCGCTTGCCCGCGATGTAACGATAACGCGGTGTGTCAGGCAGACCGCGTCGTTGCTATCGCGGGC
>NZ_JAMFRV010000367.1 GCF_026224925.1 Pseudomonas sp.
GGTGAGGCCCGCTCTGACTGGGCGATTACTGTGGATTTCGCCCAGCGTCTTGAAAAGCGCCTGCGCCCCGGTGAACCAACCCTGTTCGCCTTCCACCAGCCCCAAGCGTTGTTCGATGAATACAAGCAACTGACACGCGAACGCGATCTGGATTTGTCCGGCATCAGCTACGCGCTGCTCCAGCAACGTGGCCCGCAGCAATGGCCCTTTCCGTCCGGCGCCGAAACGGGCACTGCACGATTGTACAGCGATGGGATTTTCCCCACTGAATCTGGTCGTGCCACGTTCATTACCGAACCGTACCGCGCAGCAAAGGAGACGCGTGACGCGCGCTTCCCGTTGACGCTGAACACTGGCCGCTTGCGTGATCAATGGCACGGTATGAGCCGCACCGGCACTGCCGCGCAGGCGTTCGGACATGTCAGCGAGGCAGTGTTGAGCTTGCACCCGGATGAAATGCGTCGCCATCGCTTACAAGCAGGCGACCTAGTGAGCCTGAAAAGCCGCCGTGGCAGCCTGATCGTACCGGTCAGCAGCGACGACAGCATCCGCCCAGGCCAAGCCTTTTTGCCCATGCATTGGGGGGATCGTTTTCTCAAGGGCGGCGTAAACATTCTGACCCAGCCGGCGTTTGACCCGCTCTCGAAACAACCTGAATTGAAACACACCGGCGTGCGCATCGAAGCGGTGACCTTACCGTGGCAGCTGTTTGCACTGGTGGAAGGTGATGTACAAAGCAAAATTGAGGCGCTGAGACCGCTGTGTGAGGCGTTTTCCTATGTAAGCCTGAGCCTGGCAGGCCGTGAACGCCCTGCGCTGCTCATCCGCGCCGCCAGCCCCCTGGCGCCCGACAATCAATTGTTGACGCAGATCGATCAATTGCTGGGCCTGAACGAAGGGCCGGTGCTGTCTTACGACGACCCTCGCCGCTCTATTGGCAAGCGGGTGCGTATCGAGAATGGCCGGATCGTTGCGATTCGTCTCGCTGGCGAGACCATCGCCCGCCATTGGCTGCAAAGCTTATGGCTGGAAGGCCGAGCGGACGAGCAATTGCGGCGTTGGCTGCTGGCACCGATCAGCACCCCACCCGGCAGCGCCGCCGCCATGCCACGCAGCAGCAAGACGCTGTGTAACTGCATGAACGTCAGCGAAAGCGCGGTATTGGCCGGGATCGGTCGCGGTCTGGACCTGCTTCAACTGAAAACACAATTAGGTTGCGGCAGCCAATGCGGCTCCTGCGTGCCGGAAATCAAACGGCTGATAGCGGTTAATCCGCTACCGGTCGCGATCCATCAATGAGGGTAAGAGCATGAGCGCAAAAGTCTGGCTGGTGGGTGCGGGTCCTGGCGATCCTGAGTTGCTGACACTCAAGGCCGTGCGTGCCATGCGCGAAGCCGATGTGGTGTTGATCGATGACTTGGTTAACGTCGCGGTTCTCGAACATTGTGTGGGCGCGCGGGTGATTGCGGTGGGTAAACGCGGCGGCTGTCGTTCGACGCCACAAGCCTTCATTCACCGGCTGATGCTGCGTTACGCCCGCCAGGGAAAATGCGTGGTGCGGCTCAAAGGCGGCGACCCATGCATTTTCGGACGCGGTGGCGAAGAAGCCGATTGGTTGCGTGCGCAGGGTATTGAAGTGGAATTGGTCAACGGAATTACTGCGGGCTTGGCTGGCGCGACCCAGTGTGGAATTTCCCTGACATTGCGTGGAGTGAGTCGTGGTGTGACGTTGGTCACTGCGCATACACAGGATGACAGCAGCCTGAACTGGCAGGCTTTGGCGCAAAGTGGCACCACGTTAGTGGTCTACATGGGCGTAGCCAAGCTCTCGGAAATCCGCGACAACCTGCTGACTGGCGGGCTGTTAGCAACCACACCGGTGGCAATGATCGAAAACGCCTCCCTGCCCCATCAACGCGAATGCCGCAGCACATTGGCGCAGATGCAAACCGACGCCCTCGCCTTCGAGCTGAAAAGCCCGGCGATACTAGTGATCGGCGAAGTGGCGGCGAGTCAGGCAGGTTTGATAGAGCAGGCGCGCTCTGCCTGAAGCCAGCGATATCCGACTTCTGTAGGACCGAATTCATTCGGGAAGGCGTCGTATCAGATCCCGATGATGTTGAATGTAAGACCGATTCCCGAATGAATTCGGTCCCACAGGGAGTGCTGTCTGCCTGTAGATTTGAGCCAATCATCAAATCGCAGGCAAAGAAAAGCCCGGCCTAGGCCGGGCTTCCTTTTGAAACGTTAGCTACAGATTACTGAGCAGCTTTTGCTTCAACTTCGGCTTCTACGCGGCGGTTGATCGCGCGGCCAGCTTCAGTTTTGTTGTCTGCAACTGGACGGGTTTTGCCGTAACCAACCGAGCTCACACGACCAGCGCCAACACCGTACTGGCTAACCAGAACTTGTTTGACAGCGCTTGCACGGCGCTCAGACAGTTTTTGGTTGTAAGCATCAGGACCGACGGAGTCAGTGTGACCTTCAACAGTGGTGCTGGTTTGTGGGTACTGCTTCATGAAGTCAGCGAGGTTCTTGATGTCGGCGTAGCTGTTAGGCTTAACGACAGATTTGTTGAAGTCAAATTTGACGTCCAACTGAACACGTACGACTTGTGGAGCAGCTTCCACTGGAGCTTCTACAGGTGCTTCAGCAACTGGCTCTGGAGCTGGTGCTGGTGCCGGTGCTGGCTTGGAGCCGCCACCGAAGTTCACGCCCAGGCCAATGGTAGGAGCGTAGTCCCATTTGCCATTGTCCAGTTTGTAGTCAGCGTCTACGCCAGCACGTGCATACAGGTTGTCAGTGATGTACCACTTGGCACCTGCACCGATGGTTGCGAAGGTGGAAGAGTCACGACCTTTGTAACCGTCAGCTTCAACGCCAGTCATGCTCTGGTGAGCAAAACCGCCGGAAACGTAAGGGCGGATAGCGTCGCCAACAGTACCGAAGTGGTACATACCAGCCAACGATGAAGTGTCGCCGTGGATTTTCTGGCTACCAGTACCGTCGTTCGAGCGGGTGTAGTTGGTTTTGCCATAGCCCAGGATAACTTCGACGTCGTCGGTCAAGAAGTAGCCGATGGAAGCACCAGCGGTGCGGCCGTCTTCTACGTGATTGACGCTGTCGTTGTAGTTCTTCTGGTAGAAAGCTTCACCTTCGACAGCGCCTTGGCCTTGCGCCAAAACGCCGAACGAAGCTGCGGCAACAATAGAACCAATGGCAAAGCCCAAGGTGTTTTTAAGTTTCATCCGTTAAATCCCCATCTGGTGATTGTTAAGCGGCCCTCGTACTGAAAGCCAACTCAGCGGCAAGTCTATCAGACCTTGCCTGAACGTTAGAGATATTTACCCCGAGTTAAGTTTCGGTAATGCCGGCAAATTTCTCACGTAATTTATCAAGCGCACGTTTGTAGCGCATTTTGGTGGCACTCAGGCCCATATGCATGATGTCCGCAATCTCTTGAAACTCTAACTCTGCGACAAATCGTAGCACCAGAATTTCTCGGTCAATTGGATTCACATACACAAGCCAGCGATCAAGCCCACCCCGCTCTTCAGGTTTGGGAGTCTTATCCTCCGTCGCCTCTTCAAGTGGGTCCAGACTCAATGCGTCCATCAAGCGACGCTTTCGCCGTTCCTTCCTGTACTGCGTAATACATTCGTTGTAAGTGATGCTGTACAGCCAGGTTTTGAACTTAGATTTTCCTTCAAAATTCTTCAACCCATACAACACTTTAAGCATCACTTCCTGACAGACATCATCTGCATCGCGATCGTTCCCTAAATAACGTGCGCACACGTTAAAAAGTGTTCGCTGATACCGTCGCATCAACTCTTCATACGCGCGAGTCACATGAAACAGCTCGACGTGCGCCCGCGCCACCAACTCCTCATCGGAGAGTTCGCGGGGGTCGTAGCGCATGGACAGCGATTGGGGCTTATTCAAAAAAACTCATGCCGACAGTCAAATCAATCAGGTCAATGTCCGCCACTGCCGTACAGTCGGCGATTTGTGGCGGCATACATTAGCAGGATTTACCGGGTTAGCGGCTGCTCACTTGCTGTTCGAGAAGGATTCGGTTGGACAATGATACCAACTCTCCCTCATCGGTCAGCAAGGTGGTCTTCACCGTGCCAATTTCTTCGATCTGCCCTTCGACATCGCCCACACGCACTTGTTGCCCCACTTGGTACAACTCACGCACATATATTCCCGCTAATATTTGCCCGGCAATTTCACGACTTCCCAGGCCCATTGCCAGCGCAACCGCCAGACCAACGGTAATCAAACCGATCACAATCACGTGATTGAGCAGGTCAGTTTTGACCTCTAACTGACTGATTGCGACCGAAATACTAATAATGATGACCAGCCCTTGGGCAATTCTTCCCAAGCCTGCGGCGTAGTCGATCCCTACCCCCTCGGCAGCACCACGCACCAGCCCGTTGGCCAATTGTGCCAGCAGCACGCCGACCAGCAATACCAGGGCAGCGCCAAATACCTTAGGTAAGTACTGGGTCAACATGGTCAATGTTGCCGACACCTGCTCAAGGCCAAGCGACTCAGCGGCAGAAACCAGAAATATAAGCAGCACGAACCAATATATTATTTTGCCAACCAAGGTCGAAATCGGCACTTGAACGCCGGCCCGAGCAATCAATTTGGTCAACCCAGTGCCGCCCATCAGCCTATCAAGGCCCAGCTTGGCGAGCAGTTTTGACAGCAACGTGTCCAGCAGCTTGGCGACAACAAAACCCAGCAGCACCAAGATCAGCGCGCCAAACAGGTTAGGAATAAAGTTAGCGACTTTGGTCCACAGCACGGTCATTGCAGTGACCAGACTCTGCGTCCAGAGGTTGATTTCCATATTCAATCAGCCTTATCAGCAGAACGAGCAGAAGAAAGAGTGCGTCGAGAAACCGGAGACACATGCGGCGAGCCGTTATTGAGGCCAATCATCAACGCTTGTGACCAACGACCGAGCAGCTTGAACAAATCACCGGCGCCGACCTGACGGTTTGCGGTTTTCAACACGCGGCCCAGGCAAGCGTCGTCATCCCGGATAGAGGATGATGAATTGAGCATGTCGCGCAGTGATTCTTCGAACGGATCGTGCATAGGTACCTCACGCAATGTCACTGAAAGACGCAGCAAATTTCGTCTGAGTCACAACTGAGTCATTTGGTAGCGAATAAATTCGAACATTTACACCCAACGCCAGCGTCGAAACAACCAATATTGACCTATGCCGACGGCGCCCATGAGCGAACAGGCAATCAAAAAACCATACGGATTGCCCGAACCAGGAATTCCACCGACGTTTACCCCGAGCAAACCGGTCAAAAAGGTCATCGGCAGGAACACACCCGTGATGATGCCAAAACGGTACATGACTCGGTTCATTCGCTGGCTAAGACGTCTATCCTCGGTCTCCAGGACCAATCCTACACGCTCACGGGTCAGCTCCAACTCTTCCAGATACCGCGTTAAGCTGTTGTTCAACTCATTCCAGTAATTGGCATCGTCTTCAACAAACCAGGGCACTTTGTTACGGGTCAATTGCGCGTAAACGTCCCGCTGCGGAGCTAAGAACCTACGCAAACCGGCCGCACGACGGCGGATATGCAGCATGTCGCCGTGCTCACACACATACCGTTCATCGGCATCTATTTTTTCTTCCTCTTCATCAACCAGCTCAGACAGCTCGGCGACCAACGCCTGAACTTTGTCGGTAAGGTATTGAGCAAGGTGGAGAATCAGTTCAGACGCAGTTCTAGGACCATTACCCGCGTTAAAGCTCTCGATCAACTCATCGGTAGCCCGTAACTGACGCAAGCGCAGGGAGATCACCTGTTGCGGCGCGGCGAAAATGCGCACCGACACCATATCCTCGGGCTCAGCGCCAGGATTGAGGTTGACCCCACGCAGAAACAGCAACAGCTCCGCATTGGGTAGCGGCACCAGTCGCGGCCGGGTGTTTTCCTCCAGCAGCAAATCGCAACTGAACTCACTCAGCCCGCTGGCGCTACGCAACCAGGCTTGGGTCTGTGGATGACCTCGGTCCCAATGCAGCCAGACACTTTCCTGCGGCTGCAATTGAAGACCTTCCAAATCGGTTCGAGCAATGAAACGCGCCCCGCCTTGACCGTCCAGCACCAGGGCATGCACCAGCCCCCATTGCGCGTTTGTTTCGTCGAACATTCGGCGTCCTGTTATTCGGGCATTTTCAGCGGAGACGGTGAAGTGATGACGCCATTGTTGTCGGCGTATACATATTCACCCGGTCGGAAAGTAACACCGGCAAAGGTCACGGCAACGTTCAGATCGCCAACGCCCTGCCTGTTACTCTTCTTCGGGTGGCTGGCCAGCGCCTGGACGCCGAGATCGGTTTGTGCGACCACGTCCACGTCACGAATGCAGCCATAAATGACCAACCCTTCCCAGCCGTTTTTGGCGGCTTTCTCGGCCAGCATGTCGCCGAGCAACGCGCAACGTAGCGAGCCACCGCCGTCGACCACCAACACCTTACCCTTGCCAGCCGATTCAACCTGCTCCTTGACCCGCGAGTTGTCTTCGAAGCATTTGATGGTGACGATTTCGCCACCAAACGAATCGCGGCCGCCAAAATTGCTGAACATCGGTTCTACGACTTGCACCAGCTCTGGGTAGGCATCGCACAAATCGGGAGTGATGTAATGCATGGGTGAACTCCTTTCAGTGAAAGAACGACTGTTTCATGAGGTATATACGGACAGGCTACACATCGATGCCGATCCTATCGCTGTCGTAGACCAAAGCGAACATTTTCAAGTTCGGGCAGGCGGGCTGTAACGCCCGCCCGCTGGGCAGCTGAAATTCGATGCCGTGGCGCTGGCACCGCAAGACCGTACCCACAAGCGTGGCGGTGCGCAAGGGTGCGCCTTGATGCGGGCAACTGTCTTCGAGCAGAAGCGGCTGATTATCGACCACCATTAGCAGCAGGTCGCGACCAGCGACCTTGAAGGTCTGCCGGTAGCCCTCGCTCAAATTGATCAGTCGCTCAAGGGGATAAAACATAGCGTGAGAACCGCGATCCGAAAATAGCTGAAACAGCGTAATGCGCCATAGCTTAGCCGCATCTTGCAGCCGGTGAAACGCCTCAAGCACCTACGCTTGCACCGCTGACATCAGGTCGCGCATGGACTTGACTGCCCAACGAGACCGAAGGGTCGCGCAACCAACTGACCACCATCGGCCAGACTTGGGTTTGCGCGCCTTTGCTCACCAGCATTTCAACGTGACCAAAATCGTCGCTGAAGCCTTGAGCCCGCCCCAAGCACACAAACTGTCGCTGCAGCGACGCGAATTGTTCACTGAGGGCGCGACAGGCCCAAGGCGGGTCCTGATGATCACCAGCGGCGGCCACGGCCAGGACGGGCACCTGCACCTCCCTCAAGCCAGCCCACCAATCGCGGTCTTTATCGCCAAAGCGGCTGAACAGTCCGTACCAACGCATGCATTCCAGCGCCAGGCCAATGGGCTCATCTTCCGGCCCGCGCTTCAAACGCGAACCTGAAATGTGAGCAAAACGCTTGAGCAGCAGGCGTGCACCCCACTCCACAATCGGCACTTTCAAGGGCCAATAGTTACGGCTGACTTGGCTGCCGAACAGCGCTACTGAAGCTGCAGTGTCGGCACCGAGGTAATGCCCACCCAGCGCTGCGGCCAGCGTGATGCCGCCCAGCGAATGGCCGATCCAGTGGGGAGTTTGCCCGCTTTGCTCACGCACAAACGCCCCAATTGCCGGCAAGTCGTAGCGTGCGTAATCGGCGACGCGGTTGCGTCGATAGTGTTGATTGCGCGACGAAAGACCGTGACCGCGCATTTCCGCAATCCACACATCAAACCCGGCGCGGGCCAAATACGCGCCCAAGCCGATACCTTTGGGTGAATACCAAAAGCGCCTGTTGGAGAAACTGCCGTGCAACAACACCACGGGTATGCCAC
>NZ_JAMFRV010000368.1 GCF_026224925.1 Pseudomonas sp.
CCGACAGATGGGCGAGCGGTGGTGCAAGGTTAATTGCCGCAGCCCCATTGGATACCATTGAAAACGTTCCGCTATCATTGGCCGGTTGTGCAAAGCCGGCGGCAATCTCGGTTCTCTTGGTGGCTTCATCTACCAGGCGTTCAATCCACTTTCGCCATATCAGTACATGTGCGGCCGGTACTGGACCTGAGCTTGTTTGGATTGTGAGAGAGGGTATTCCAGTGCTGGCTGCGTCGAAGTAGTCGGCGAGTGAGCCAAAGGTAATAGGGATCGAGCGATCAGCTCGGCCTCCAGTTACCACGCTGGCGTGTAGAGTCTGAATTGGCTGATCTGAAGGGGAGCATGTAGCAATGGTGGCTGCTAGTTCTGACGCAAGTAAGCGAGGGTTAAGGTGATGACCTGAAGCCCAGCCACCATAGATCCTATCGAGGCGCACACGCCCGAAAGGTTCTAACTGCTCGTCTTCGCCGGTTCCCGCCATCTACCAAGCTCATCTAAGTCCGCTGTATGAATATCCAGCGATGGCCAGTATGTTAACAGCAATTCCCAGCACCTACCGAGCAATACCCTGTGGATAAGTATCAAGCAGTGCGTTTAATCGCAACCACCGTCGTACCGCCGCGCGCGGCATCAACAGAATCCGCCCACGCTTGCATCATTTCACTGCGTTGTGCCACGTATGCGGCATGGTTGTACGTGCCCCGAATCTCGTCGGTGTCGCCGTGGGCAAGCTGACGCTCAATCCAATCCTTGTTGTACCCGCGCCCGTTCAACTCGGTACTCAGCAAATGGCGGAACCCGTGCCCGGTCTGTCGACCCTCGTACCCCATCTGGCGCAGTGCCTTGTTTACGGTGTTCTCGCTCATCGGCCTTTCGGGGTTGGCGCCAGCAAACACCAGCGAATAACGTCCGGTCACTTCGTAGAGTTGTCGCAAGATAACGACAGCTTGGCGGGGGAGCGGTACTACATGGGGGCGACGGGCTTTCATGCGAGCAGCCGGGATCGTCCATAGCGCAGCGTCCAAATCGAACTCCGACCACGGCGCTTGGCGAAGCTCACCAGGGCGCACAGCGGTCAGCACTAAAAGGTTGATGGCCTGCCGGGTCAGAATATTAATTTTGGCGACGTCGGCTTTCGCCAGTAGCTCGGGTAATTCCTTGAACGTAACGTGCGGATGGTGGCGGGCGGCTTTGGCCTGAGCTGCCACGACGCTGAGGTCCGTGGCCGGGTTCACGTCTATGACGCCCTTGGCCAGTCCGTACCGAAATATCTGATGAAGCCATTGTCGGATTTTGCCAGCGGCGTTCAGCGTGCCCCTCGCCTCGACCTTGCGCACTAAATCCACCAGATCGGGGCGAGTGATCGACTTCACCGGACGGCTACCGATGACGGGGATCAAATCATTTTCAAGGTAAAGGTTCGCTTTGTAGGTGGTGCTTTCAGCCCAGCGAGGGGAGTTGTAGGCAAACCACTCCAGCGCCAACTCCTTGAAAGTTACCCCCTCGACAGCTTGTGCTTGCTTGGTGGATTTTTTGTGTTGGCTTGGGTCGATGCCATCAACAATCAATTGACGCGCCTCGTCTCGAAGCTGGCGAGCCCTTGCGAGTGTGATTGCAGGGTAGGAGCCGAGCGCTAACATCTTTGCACTTCCGCTGAAGCGATAGCGGTACCGCCACAGCTTTGAGCCGTTCTGCGTGACTTCCAAGCAAAGACCGTTGGTGTCGCTAAGCCGATATAGCTTCTCTTTTGGCTTAGCGGTACGGATGGTGGTGTCTGAAAGTGGCAAAGCAGCCTCCTGAAGGCCGCACCAGGCGGGTTTTCGCCGCGTGGTGTGAGTAGATTTCTAGACCGAACTGAATCTACTCACGAATCTACTCACAATCGTCCGGGCTTACAAGGGAACGCTTGGGAACGCTAGACAACAAAAAGCCCGCACGGGGCGGGCTTCTTGTTTGCTTTCAGGTGTTGTTGGAACCACCTGAAAACGAAAGGTGGTGCCCAGAGACGGAATCGAACCGCCGACACGGGGATTTTCAATCCCCTGCTCTACCGACTGAGCTATCTGGGCAACGGGGCGCATTAGACTTGTTTTTCAGGGGGTCGTCAAGCGTGTTTTTAAAAATATTCAGTTATTACCGTCGCTTACGACCCACAGTGCCTGCAAAGGGTTATTTCTCGGGGGCGACGTAGCCTTCTGCCTGGGCGTATTCCTCGCCAGACAGGAACTTGTCCATTTCTACCTGGAGGAATTTGCGGTCCTCGACGTTCATCATGTTCAGGCGACGTTCGTTGATCAGCAGGGTCTGGTGTTTCTGCCAGTCAGCCCAGGCTTTTTGTGAAACGTGGTTGAAGATGTCTTCGCCTTTGGCGCCAGGGTATGGGGCGCGGTCCAGGCCAGGTAATTCTTCTTTGTACTTGCGGCACATCACGGTGCGGGTCATGACAACTCTCCTGCATTCAATACGTCGGCTGCGCGTTTCAGCAGCTTCTTCACCGGGGCTGCCAGGCCCAGGCGCGGCGGGGTGGCGAGGTTATACCAGAGCCAGTCGGCCTCGGCCACGTGGTTGGCCGACTCTTCGACCTGCACCAGCCAAGGTTCGATGGACAACTGGAAATGGCTGAAGGTGTGGATCAAGCCCGGCAGTTCGTGGTGTTTACCCAGTTCCAACGCGTGCTGGTTGGCCAGATGTTCCAGGTCGCTGAACTGATCCAGCTCCGGCAAGCTCCACAATCCGCCCCAGAGCCCCGTAGACGGACGTCGGTAAAGCAGAATGGCGCCATCACGGTTGGCGAGCATCGGCATCAGCGTGCGCTTCTGTGGCACGGTTTTACGCGGTTTGGGTATCGGGTAGCGAATCTCCAAACCGAGCAAGTGCGCTTCGCAGCCTTTTTCCAGCGGACACAGCAGGCAACTGGGTTTGCTGCGGGTGCACAGGGTCGCCCCCAGATCCATCATTGCTTGGGTGTAATTGTTGACGCGGGTGTGGGGCGTGAAGCGCTCAGCGTTAGCCCAGAGCTGTTTGGCCACTTTAGGTTCGCCGGGGTAGCCCTCTTGAGCGGTATAGCGCGCCAGCACGCGTTTGACGTTGCCGTCGAGGATAGGTGCGCGCAGGCCCATGCTTAAACTGGCGATGGCGCCGGCGGTGGACAAACCAATGCCGGGCAGCTCGATGAGTTTTTCGACATCACGGGGAAACTCGCCACCGTATTCGGCTACCACAATCTTTGCGCTCTTCTGCAAGTTGCGCGCGCGGGTGTAATAACCAAGCCCGGTCCACAGGTGCAGCACTTCATCTTCCGGAGCTTCAGCCAGCGCTTGCACCGTTGGCAGCGCCTCCATGAACCGATCGAAGTAGTTCAGAACGGTGCTGACTTGAGTTTGCTGCAGCATGATCTCCGACACCCACACCCGGTATGGCGTGATGCCCTGCTGCCAAGGCAGATCATGCCGGCCGTGGCGGTCGTACCATTCCAGTACAGCCGTTGAAAATTGCTCAGCTTTCATCGTTTGAACAGACCTTTGAGCGCGTCCTTGAGCTGTGGATTGATTTTGTCGCCAAGCTTTTCTTCGATTTTATCGCCTGCCAGTTTGGCTGCGACTTGCCCTAGCCCTTCGTTGTCGACACGACAGGCTTTGGCGCCCAGCTCCAGCGGGCCACGGCAGCGCACTGGGAATTCGATATTGGCGAAGCGCTCGTTGACCTGGCAGGCCGGGTCCGGCATATCGCTCTTGTCGCCCTCGACGATGATGCCAATGCGGTAATCCATGCCCAGCACGCGCAGGTCGATGTCACCGTTGCCGTTGACGGTCAATCCGGGGATTTGCACTTTCAGGTCAGGGTTGTTGGCGACGCCATTGCGCACAACCAAATTGCCGTTGAGTTGCTGGAAGGGCGTGTCCTTGCCGTGGGGTTCGCCGCTTAAGGTTTTGCGGTTGAGCTTGGCGATGCCTTGGCAAAGTTGTTGTTCAAGGTTGGCGTTGACCAGCACGCCATTGTTCAGCATGAAGCTGGCGGTGCCGTTGAGGCCGTCGATCAGGGCTTTCTCGCTGTTGCCTTTGCTGGTCATCTCGCTATGGGAGGTCAGCAGCCCTCGGACCGGCGACGGATCCTGGCCGCGAACAAGGCGTTCCACCGGGATTTTGTTAACCCGTGTTTGCACGCTTACCAGCGGCACATCAGGGCGAACATCCAGCGTGCCTTTGACCTCAAAATCACCATTGTTGATAGTGCCGCGCAGGCTCTCCAGTGTGATTTGCCCACCGATGCCTTGGGTTTTGAGCGCGGCGTTCTGGATTGGCAACTTGTCGACGGTCAGTTGACCAAAGCTGAGGTCGGCTTGAGCGTCGAGTTTGCGCAGGCGCTCCAGCGGAAACAGTCGCTCGTTACTCCACGCGAGTTGGGTCGGAGAGTTGGGCAGTGGGGTGGAGCCGCCAGCAGTGGCGAAAGCCTGGTTTTCGGTACCGGTTACCTCAGACTTGCGTGCGGCGCCTGCGCTCTTGGCAACTTCACTCTTGGCTGGGCGATAACGATCAGCATCAAAAGTATCGGCCTTGAGCTGGACGCGAAGGGCTTGTTTGGCAAAGTCATCGACGGCAATACGTCCACTGAACGTACTGTCGTCCACTTTCATGTTGAGGTCTTCGACGGCAAGGCTATTGGGGTTACCAGTGAGACGACCCACCAGTTCCACCTTGTTCAAACTGCCGTCCGCCATATCGGGCAGGGTCTGGCCGATGCCTTCGAGAAAGTCCCGCAAGCTGAACTGGGCGATGGACAGGCCGCCGCTGAGCTGGGGTGTCTTGTCCAGGTCTCGCAGATGCAATTCGCCGAGCGCGCGCAATTGGTTGGCCGAAAACTTCAGGCCGTTCCAGTCTGCGACGTTGGCTGCCATGTCGACTAACAACTGGCCCTGCGCGGCGTAGGTCACCGTCTTGCCGTCCAGTGGGTCGCCAGAGGCTTCGCCGGACAAACGCATGTCTTCGAATTGATAGCGTTTGAGTGCGCGGTCGAAGCGCAACTGCCCGACCAATTCGGTTTTAGCGCGCATCACCGGCTGATTGGTGCTGAAAAACGAGGTGAGTTTTATCGGGATGTTGGTCGCTTCATGCACGGCCCCGGTGCTCAACTGAATGCTCTCGGCGGTAAATTGCCGACCACTCTTGGCATCGCTGTAATCAATGCGGGCGTTGTTTATGGTCAAGCTGTCAATATCGAGCTTGAGCGGTTGTGAGGACTTTTCCGGAGTTGCGGGCTGGGGTTTGACTGGATCGACCGCCGCATTTTCAGCCGCCGCCTCTGGAGTGATCGGCGCTGGGCGTCCGATGTCTTCCCAGTTGCCGTGGCCGTTTTCGTCACGGTTTAGCGTCAGGTTAAGGCCTTCAACGCGCACATCGCTCATCTGAACTTCGCGGCGCAACAGCGGCAGCACGCGAACCGACAGTCCGAGCATTTGCAGGTCGGCGAACGGTTTGGTCGGGGCCGTCAGAGTGGCGACGCTAGCGTCGTGCAACTCAAGGCCAAGCCAGGGGAACAGGCTCCAGCCAATGTCGCCTTTTAGGGTCAGCTCCAGGTGGGCCTTGTCACGGGCCAATTGGCGAATCTCGTCTTTGTAGTCGTTGGGATCAAAAAAATGGGTCAGGGCAAAGCCAAGAGCCACGATGATCAGCAACAACCCGAGAATAACCAGACCCAGGATTTTGCCGAACGCTTTCATGGGCGAGTCCTTGTGGTTGATACATTCAAAATTTAGCCCGCGAGTATAGCGTTACGGATCGCAAGCGTGCCGCGGACGCTTTATTTTTGCTGTCACATTCCTTCAGTCTTGAACCTGCTGTGGATCGAGAGTCAGATGGAATTTTGCCGCCAATGCTTGGGCCTCAAGATGTCCGACCGGCGCTAGCAGGTGCAGTTCACAGCCCGCAAGGTGCGCCATTTTTTGCGCCTCGATCAGCAAGCGTTCAGCCACTCCACGGTGGCGGGTGAGTTTCCTGACACACAGCTGCGATAAGTGCCAAATCGTCCCCTGACGTTGAACGCGTGCGGCACCCAGCAGCCGATCATTGAAGCGCGCAGCTAACAACGTGCCTTCACTCAGGCCGGACTCGATCAGTGCCTGGCCATCGCGAAACGGTGCCAATAGCCATTCCGGGGCGTCTCGGTAAATTTTCAACAGGTCTTCCTGATCCTGATAGGTGGCTGAGTGTATCGACTCGACAACGATGGGCATTACGTTTCCTCGATTTCTAGTCTGTGAGCGTAGTGGTAACTAAACAATTGTGACAAAAAAATGTGATGTCATATTGCTTTCTATGTTGTTGCTGAATGTTAACCTCTGCGCTTCAGCAGGTCCTGCTGTGTCTTTTTGTCACGTCATCAGAATTGCTGCCGATAAAAACAACTAATGCCTCTAAGCATGGAAGGTTAATGGCGAATTAGATGAACACCTTGCGGGTGTAACATCCATTTGAGGGGAATAATAATGAATCAAAGTGCCACGCTGAGCGGTTCTGCCGTGCAGCCTGCGTTCTTATCTAAAGAGCGCATTATTGCAAAGCCCGGTTTTAACCGTTGGCTGGTTCCACCTGCTGCTTTGGCCATCCACCTATGCATCGGCATGGCGTATGGCTTCTCCGTTTTTTGGCTGCCGCTGTCTAAAGCCGTCGGTATTTCAGCGGCAGTTGCCTGCGCGCCGGGTACAAGCTTTTTGACACAGGTTTTTTCATCTAACTGCGATTGGCCCATTTCGATGTTGGGCTGGATCTTTACCTTGTTCTTTATCTTCCTGGGCTGTTCTGCGGCCATTTGGGGTGGATGGTTGGAGCATGCCGGCCCGCGCAAGGCCGGTGTTGTGTCGGCATTGTGCTGGTGCGGCGGGCTGGTGATCTCCGCGTTGGGTATTTATACCCATCAGATATGGCTGATGTGGCTGGGTTCTGGCGTGATCGGCGGTATCGGTCTGGGTTTGGGTTACATCTCCCCGGTGTCGACGTTGATCAAGTGGTTTCCGGACAAGCGCGGCATGGCTACTGGCATGGCGATCATGGGGTTCGGTGGCGGTGCAATGGTCGGCGCACCATTGGCTGCGGCCTTGATGAATCATTTCGCTTCGTCAACCGGTGTGGGCGTTTGGCAGAGCTTCCTGGCGATGGCGGCGATCTACTTCGTGTTCATGATCGGCGGTGCTTTGTCCTATCGCGTTCCACCAACCGGCTGGAAACCTGAAGGCTGGACCGCTCCAGCGAAAAAAGCCAACAACGCAATGATCACTCACCGACACGTGCATGTAAGTGTGGCGTGGAAAACACCACAGTTTGTTCTGGTGTGGCTGGTTCTGTGCCTGAACGTGTCTGCCGGTATCGGTATTCTCGGCATGGCGTCGCCGTTGTTGCAGGAAGTATTCGCTGGCAAGTTGCTGGGCAACGGTTTGGCGTTCGGTCAGCTGGACGCAGGTCAGTTGGCACAGATCGCAGCCATTGCTGCGGGTTTCACCGGCCTGTTGAGCTTGTTCAACATCGGCGGGCGTTTCTTCTGGGCGACGTTCTCGGACTATATCGGTCGTAAAGCGACGTACTTCGTGTTCTTCGTGCTGGGCTTCATCCTCTATGCGTCGGTGCCGGCGTTGGGGCATTCCGGCAGCGTTGCACTGTTCGTGGCGGCGTTCTGCGTAATTCTGTCGATGTACGGCGGTGGTTTTGCAACTGTTCCGGCTTACTTGGCAGACTTGTTCGGTACGCAAATGGTCGGCGCGATTCACGGGCGGTTGTTGACGGCTTGGGCTGCTGCGGGCGTGCTGGGGCCGGTATTGGTCAACTACTTGCGTGAATATCAACTAAGCATCGGTGTTGCACGTGCCGACGCTTACGACATTACGCTGTATATCCTTGCGGGTTTGTTGATCTTAGGCTTTATCTGCAACCTGCTGGTTCGTCCGGTTGCCGACAAAAACTTCATGACTGACGCTGAGTTGGCTGTAGAGCAATCTTACGGTCACGACGTGGGGGCTGATCACACCACCGTGTTGGAGTGGAAAGCATCTGCTGCCAGCAAACCAATGGTCGTCGCAGCCTGGTTGGCTGTCGGTATTCCACTGGCGTGGGGTGTTTGGATCACCTTGCAGAAAACAGCGGTGTTGTTTCACTAAGTAGATAGCGGTAAATTTGCTTTATGCGGCGCTGGTACTGACCCACTGTGGGAGCGAATTTATTCGCGAATATGGTGGGTCAGCCACCAAAGATGTTGGATATGTTGGCCTCTTCGCGAATGAATTCGCTCCCACAGGATGCGCGGTGTATCTGATTACTTCATGCCAGCCTGTTCTAGGCCTATAATGCTCGCCTTTTTCGCCCAATGATTTGCGGAGTTGGTGATGGCCGAACGTAAGGCGTCCGTCGAGCGCGACACTCTGGAAACCCAGATCAAAGCCTCGATTAACCTGGATGGCACCGGAAAGGCCCGATTTGATATCGGTGTTCCTTTTCTTGAGCACATGCTCGATCAGATCGCCCGACACGGGCTGATCGACCTGGATATCGAATGCAAAGGCGACTTGGCTATCGACGACCACCACACGGTGGAAGACGTCGGTATTACCTTGGGCCAGGCATTTAGCAAAGCGATTGGCGACAAAAAAGGCATTCGTCGTTACGGCCACGCTTACGTGCCGCTTGATGAAGCGCTGTCGCGTGTGGTCATCGACTTCTCTGGCCGCCCTGGCCTGCAGATGCATGTGCCCTATACCCGCGCTACCGTGGGCGGCTTTGACGTGGACTTGTTCCAGGAGTTTTTCCAAGGCTTCGTCAACCACGCCAACGTCACGTTGCACATCGACAACCTGCGTGGAACCAACACCCACCACCAGATCGAAACCGTGTTCAAAGCTTTTGGCCGCGCCCTGCGCATGGCGACAGAGCTGGACGACCGTATGGCCGGGCAAATGCCGTCGACTAAAGGCGTGCTCTGATGCAGACGGTCGCGGTTATCGATTACGGCATGGGCAACCTGCACTCTGTCGCTAAGGCGCTGGAACACGTCGGCGCCGGTAAGGTGTTGATCACCAGCGACGCCACTGTGATTCGCGAAGCTGACCGTGTGGTGTTTCCCGGCGTCGGCGCTATTCGCGATTGCATGGCTGAAATCCGTCGCCTGGGCTTCGACGAGCTGGTGCGCGAAGTCAGCCAGGACCGTCCGTTTCTCGGCATCTGCGTGGGCATGCAAGCTTTGCTTGAGCGCAGTGAAGAGAGCGGCGGCGTCGATTGCATCGGTGTATTTCCGGGTCAGGTACGCTTCTTCGGCAAGGATCTGCACGACGATGGCGAGCACCTCAAGGTGCCGCACATGGGCTGGAATGAAGTCAAGCAAACCGTCGATCACCCGCTGTGGCACAACATTCCGGACTTGGCGCGATTCTATTTCGTGCACAGCTACTACATCGAGGCCGCCAATAAGCGGCAAGTGGTGGGCGGCGGTCATTACGGTTTGGATTTCGCTGCCGCTTTGGCGGAAGGCTCGCGCTTTGCCGTGCAGTTCCACCCGGAGAAGAGCCATACCCATGGCCTGCAATTGTTGCAGAACTTCGCCGCATGGGACGGTCGCTGGTAATGGCCAAGAAGGACAAGCCGCCGATCTTGACCCTCACGCCTGAACAGGAGAGTGAGGCGAACCAAAAGATCAAGCGTTTCATGGAGGACCGCTTCGAACTGGACCTTGGTTCATTCGAGGCGGCCGAAATCCTTGAATTGTTTACCCGCGAAATTGCTCCGCACTATTACAACCGAGCGATTTTCGATGTGCAGACGCACCTCAAAGAGAGGTTCGAAAGCATCGAAAGCGATCTGTGGGCGCTTGAGAAGAACTAAAGGCAGCGGCAAGCTTCAAGCTGCAAGAACAGATTGGTAGACGCGCATGTCTTGCAGCTTATGGCTTGCAGCTTGCAGCTCTTTTGACGAAGGAAAAACGCATGCTCATTATTCCCGCTATCGACCTTAAAGACGGCGCCTGTGTGCGTTTGCGCCAGGGCCGTATGGAAGATTCCACAGTGTTCTCCGATGACCCGGTGAGCATGGCCGCCAAATGGGTAGACGGCGGTTGCCGTCGTCTGCACCTGGTCGATCTGAACGGCGCGTTCGAAGGCCAGCCAGTTAATGGCGACGTGGTGACGGCAATTGCCAAGCGCTATCCGCAACTGCCGATCCAGATTGGCGGCGGTATTCGCTCGCTGGAAACCATCGAGCATTACGTCAAAGCAGGCGTTAGCTACGTGATCATCGGCACCAAAGCAGTGAAAGACCCTGCGTTTGTGGCTGAAGCCTGTCGTGCGTTTCCTGGCAAAATCATCGTGGGTCTGGATGCCAAAGACGGCTTCGTCGCCACCGACGGTTGGGCTGAAATCAGCACCATTCAGGTGATCGATCTGGCCAAGCGTTTCGAGGCTGATGGTGTGTCGGCAATCGTTTATACCGACATCGCCAAAGACGGCATGATGCAGGGCTGCAACGTTCCGTTCACCGCTGCATTGGCGGCCGCGACGCGGATTCCAGTGATCGCATCCGGCGGCATTCACAACCTGGGCGACATCAAATCCCTGTTGGACGCCAAAGCACCGGGCATTATTGGCGCAATTACAGGCCGCGCGATTTATGAAGGGACGCTTGACGTGGCAGAAGCTCAGGCTTTCTGTGATAGCTACGCGACCAGCTACAAGTCATAAGCTGCAAGCTGCAAGTTAGAAGCATGAGCGTATCCGCCCTTACTTGCAGCTTCAGGCTTGCAGCTTGCCACTCTTAATCGGAGATTAAGCCCATGGCCCTGGCCAAACGCATCATCCCTTGCCTCGACGTTGATAACGGTCGCGTGGTCAAAGGCGTCAAGTTCGAGAACATCCGCGATGCCGGTGATCCGGTGGAAATTGCTCGTCGTTACGATGAGCAGGGCGCGGACGAAATTACCTTTCTTGATATCACCGCCAGTGTCGATGGCCGTGATACCACGCTGCACACTGTCGAGCGCATGGCCAGCCAGGTGTTTATCCCGCTGACTGTGGGCGGTGGCGTGCGTACGGTGCAAGACATCCGCAACCTGCTTAATGCTGGCGCCGATAAGGTGTCGATCAATACTGCAGCAGTGTTTAACCCCGACTTTGTTGGCGAAGCCGCCGCTCGTTTTGGTTCACAGTGCATCGTGGTGGCCATTGATGCCAAGCGTGTTTCCTTGCCGGGTGAGACGCCGCGCTGGGAAATTTTCACCCATGGTGGGCGCAAACCCACCGGGCTGGACGCGGTGCTGTGGGCCAAGAAGATGGAAGAGCTGGGTGCCGGTGAGATTTTGCTGACCAGCATGGACCAGGACGGCATGAAAAATGGCTTCGATCTGGGCGTAACCAGGGCCATCAGTGATGCGTTGGGTATCCCGGTGATCGCGTCAGGCGGTGTCGGTAACCTGGAGCATTTGGCCGCCGGAGTACTGGAAGGCCATGCCAGCGCCGTATTGGCGGCGAGCATTTTTCACTTCGGTGAATACACCGTTCCGGAAGCAAAGGCTTACATGGCCAGTCGCGGTATCGTCATGCGTTAAATAACCACTGATGGCCACTAGACATCAATGTCTCGGGGGCTCAGTCTGAGGCTGTCAAGGACGGGGGTTAATGCATGTTTAAACGTGTTTTGCTTGCACTCATGAGTGTTGGGTTTTTGCTGGCCGGGGTTGCCCATGCGGCGGAGACCGAGAGTGAGACACCTGCGGCAGTGGCGGCGTCAGCTGACTCGCCACCCGCCTATTCGGTGGTGTTGCTGACGGAAAATTTTCCGCCTTACAACATGGCGGTCGACGGCAAGAACTTCGCTCCTGACAAGAAAATTGCCGGTATCGCGGCTGAGATACTGCGCGAAACCTTCAAGCGCGCTGGGATCGGCTACAGCATGACCCTGCGTTTCCCTTGGAACCGTATCTACAAACTGGCGATGGACACACCTGGCTACGGGGTTTTCTCCACGGCACGTTCGCCTGACCGCGAAAAGCTCTTCAAATGGGTCGGCCCCATTGGCCCGGACGACTGGATTATGTTGGCCCGCGCCGACAGCACTATTGAGCTGAGCAGCTTGGAGCAAGCCAGGAAATATAAAATTGGCGCGTACAAAGGTGATCGCATCGCCGAGCAGTTGGCCGCCGACGGGCTAAACCCGGTGTTGGTACTGCGTGATCAGGATAATGCGAGAAAGCTTGCTGATGGCCAGATTGATCTCTGGGCGACAGGCGATCCTTCGGGTCGTTATCTGGCCCGTCAGGAGGGCGTTAGCGGCCTCAAAACCGTATTGCGCTTCAACAGCGACCAGCTATTCCTGGCCTTGAACAAAGACATACCGGATGAAGTTGTCGCCAAACTACAGAAAGCCCTGGAAGACATGCGCGCCGAAGGCAAAGTAGACGAAATCATGGGGCGGTATTTGTAGCTGCTGTATTTCTATAGGCAGACCGCATCGCCTGCTTCCCGAATGAATTCGGTCCCACAGGGTTTCGCATTTTTCTGTGGGAGATTCTATGGTGGTGATCAAGCCATAATCGCGCTTTTAGTGTGATATTCGCTCTGATTTTTCATCAGGGAGAATGCCACTCGAGCGAGTTTTCGGGCGAGCATGACCAGTACTTGAG
>NZ_JAMFRV010000369.1 GCF_026224925.1 Pseudomonas sp.
GGTAGTTTTGTCCTGGCCCAGGCGGGGCTGCTGGACGGCTATCGTCTGACCTTGCATTGGGAAGCGTTGGACGCGTTCAAAGAGTCGTACCCGCAGATGGTGGTGACTCAAGAATTGTTCGAAATAGACCAACGCCGTATCACTTCAGCGGGCGGCACGGCGTCCATCGACATGATGCTTGACCTCATCGGTCAGGCGCACGGGGCGGAGCTGGCGATCAAAGTGTCAGAGCAATTCGTGCTGGGGCGCATCCGCCCGCGCAAAGACCACCAGCGAATGCAGATCGCGACGCGCTTTGGCATCAACAACAAAAAGTTGGTGCAGGTTATCGGCGAAATGGAGCAACACACTGAGCCACCGCTCAGCACGCTGCAATTATCGGAAGGTATTCAAGTCACCCGTCGGCAGCTTGAACGGCTGTTCAGGCTGCACTTGAACGACACACCAAGCAATTTCTACCTCGGCCTGCGATTGGAAAAAGCTCGCCAACTGTTACGCCAAACCGACATGAGCGTGTTGGAAATCAGCATCGCCTGCGGCTTCGAGTCACCGTCGTACTTTACCCGCAGCTATAAAGGACGGTTTGTGAAGTGCCCGAGAGAGGATCGGCAGCGGTCGAGTGTGTAGGCCAAACACCATCCAATTACAGGGGGGAGAGAGACCATTTCTATAATCCCTTCCAAACCTCATTCAGAGCGACCAACACCTTTGCGCTGTGCGTCTTGTCTAGATCCAGTGTTTTGCTGACATCTGCCCACCCCGCAAAAGCATCAAGCGTCTGTTCGATATACAGCTCCGGTTTAAGAAAGCTGAAAGGCTGACAAACTTTTTTGAGTGCTTTGATTGAAGGTTTGCCGGCGCCAGCAAAGGCCGTCGTATGCTCGTTACCTCGCCCGCCCGTGCTGGAAAACGTCAGGTCATAGGCGGGCGCCATTCGCCAGCCGGTGGAGTCGCCAAGAAAAGCGAAGTTCTTCGCATGATCGTCGCGGTTGTGTGCCAAGGCGTTGAAAACCATCAGTCGGGCCATCTTTTCGACTTCGGCCGCGTCGCTGGTTATTGCCCAAGTCGCTCTGAGCAAGTCGCCATAGTCCAGACTCGGGGCACGGAAGTCGGCATAAAGAATTGCCGCCGCCGTCAGCATATGACGTTTGCGTCCCTGATCCCGATCAAAACGTTTGATTGCAAAAAAGCGTTCTGAGCCTGTCGCAGTACGAGCCTCAAGCAAGTCAGACTTTGGAACTTCGACCCCAGCTCGTCCAGCGATCAATGCATAAGCACGTTCAATGGCCCCTGTGTCCCTAGCCTCTTCTTGGCTACGAAACTTGACCATCCAGTGTTCGTAATCAAGGGGCATTTCGCCGAATGAAGAGATCGCCTGTCGCCGGTCAGCGGACAAACCAATGACTGCCTTGGGCCTCGCGCCACCCGGAGAGCCGCCCGCAATGCGCAAGGCGTTGAGCACGTCATCGGTGCCACCCGAGAGAATGTCCAGAGAGGCCTCATAAAGCGTAGCCAGATCGAGGTGTTCATCAGGGGCTGTCTTATCCAGCATAGGCAGGTATTCCAGCACTCCCATGCCTCGGTTGCCTATGTACGCCAGACGCTCCAGCGGGCCAATCGCGTGACGCGCCACGCCAAATTCCCTTTGGAAAAAACGATCCATGAGCAGCAGACCCCAGCCATCGGGCAGCGAATCGCTAAAGACGCCGTGCAACCCGTCGAACAGCTGGGTATCGGCCGCAGCTTGCGGTGTTGTCGAAAAATCCATGTGCAGAGGTACTAAATTGAATCCGGTTGCGAGCCAGGTGGGGTCGTAGGCGAAATAGATCCCTCTGCGGGGGACGCTGATCAACTCTCGACCTTTTTTTCCTGATGCATTACGGTAAGCGCTGTCACTGACTTCATTGGCGTCCCCGAATCCGTTCGTGGTTTTTGAGTTCATCCATGCTTTGCATGGTCGGCGAGGCGAACAAGTTTGCCAGTTGCTCCACCGCCCCTAAAGCCGTCGCAATCAGCAGTAACGCATCCAGAGACACCTTTCCAGTGGTTTCGAAACGCTTGATGGTGGGCTCAGGGACACCGGACTTCTCCGAAAGTGTCTTTCTAGAAAGGTTTTTGCTGAGGCGCAGGCGTTTTGCGTTTTCGGCGATCTGCAGGGCAATCTCACCGGGGGCGTAGAGGATGTGGGTGAGGGCCATGGGTGTAGCCATTGGGAGGATGTTGAGCGAGTATAGCAGTGAGTAAGCTTTATGCAGGCTTAGGAGATATCAGGATGTCTTCAATCGTCGTAAATCAGGAAGAAAAGACATTAAGATGTCTTTTATAAAGCTAGGAAAGGTTGCGACAGATCATATTGTGAGAGCTAATTCATTCGCGAAAGGGCCGGCACATTAAACATCGTCGGTGCCTGACCCAACGCCTTCGCGAATGAAGCTCCCGCAGGGGATTTGCGCCAAGCGCGAATCACTCAATCCCGATTGACTGCAAATACTCGGACCGTTCATCGCTATTCTGTGCGAAGCAGTCGTTTTGGGCGATCTGGAAGGCTTGGCTGCCTTTTTCATTGAGGAACGTCTGCACCGCGCAGTCGGCGTCGCGCAGTTTTACCCAAATATCCTGAGCATTTTTGATTTTGGCTAAATAGTCGCTGAGTTGCGGCGGGTGGGCGGCGTATTGCGAGCTGATGCGGTCAATCAGGTCTTTATAGGCGTTGTTCATTTCGCGATCAGCGGTGGTTCTGTTGAACGTGGAGCACTCAAAGCTCTGCTGAGTGGTCTCCACTTTGTCGCACGGCGTACCGTCTTCGGCTTGCGCGCTGGTCGCCAGCACTGCCAGAACCAATAACATTGACCTCATTTGCGACATCCTCGTCCGTTGTTTTACAACACTCGCCGACGATTTTGGCGCAGTGGGCGAGTAAAGAACAGCGCGCAAGCGGTCTATCCGGGCTAGCGGCGCCGACCCTTTGTCGCTTCTTGACGCTTTCGGCAAACCCCTTGTCGTTTTTGCACCCGGCTCGCTCAACCCTCAGGCTTATGCTGGCCCCAAAGCGCCGGCACACGATTCGGCGCATGAATCACTAAAGGGGACCGCCTGATGAGCCCAGCCGAATTGCATGCCGACAGTATCGTTATTGACGGGCTGATCATTGCCAAGTGGAACCGTGAGCTGTTCGAAGACATGCGCAAAGGTGGCCTGACCATGGCCAACTGCACCGTGTCGGTGTGGGAAGGTTTCCAGGCGACCATCAACAGCATCTGCACCAGCCAAAAGCTGATGCGTGAAAACAGCGACCTGGTAATTCCGGTGCGCACCACGGCGGATATCCGCAAGGCCAAAGAGCAGGGCAAGACCGGCATCCTCTTTGGTTTCCAGAACGCTCACGCTTATGAAGACCAGATCGGCTACGTCGAGATCTTCAAGCAGCTCGGCGTTGGCATCGTGCAGATGTGCTACAACACGCAAAACCTGGTCGGCACCGGCTGCTACGAGCGTGATGGCGGCCTGTCGGGCTTCGGCCGCGAAATCGTCGCCGAGATGAACCGCGTCGGCGTCATGTGCGACCTGTCTCACGTGGGTTCTAAAACCTCAGAAGAAGTCATTCTCGAATCGAAAAAACCGGTCTGCTACTCCCACTGCCTGCCGTCCGGCTTGAAAGAGCACCCGCGCAACAAATCTGACGAAGAACTGAAGTTCATCGCGGATCACGGCGGCTTTGTTGGCGTGACCATGTTCGCGCCGTTCTTGGCCAAGGGCATCGAGTCCACCATCGACGACTATGCCGAAGCCATTGAGTATGTGATGAACATCGTCGGTGAAGACTCCATCGGTATCGGCACCGACTTCACCCAAGGCCACGGCCAGGACTTCTTCGAGTACCTGACCCACGACAAGGGCTACGCCCGCCGTCTGACCAGTTTCGGCAAAATCATCAACCCACTGGGCATCCGTACCGTGGGCGAATTCCCGAACCTGACCGAAACATTGCTCAAGCGCGGCCATCCTGAGCGTGTAGTGCGCAAGATCATGGGCGAGAACTGGGTCAACGTCCTGAAGGACGTCTGGGGCGAATAACTCCCTAGTAATCCCAAGCTAATTAAATACCCCTCTGCCATTCGCGCAGAGGGCGTCACCCGAATTTCTGGAGTTTTACCCCATGGCTAAAATCGCCCCGCAACTGCCTATCGAAGTCGACAGCGAAACCGGTGTCTGGACCTCTGATGCATTGCCGATGCTGTACGTACCGCGTCACTTTTTCGTCAATAACCACAAGGGTATCGAAGAAGTCTTGGGCGCCGACGCCTACGCCGACATTCTGTATAAAGCCGGCTACAAGTCTGCTTGGCACTGGTGCGAAAAAGAAGCTGAATGCCACGGTCTGTCCGGCGTTGCGGTGTTTGAGCACTACATGAAGCGCCTGTCGCAACGCGGTTGGGGTCTTTTCAAGATCGAGTCCATTGATCTGGAAAAAGGCACCGCCAGCGTTCGCCTGGAACACTCCTGCTTCGTCTACGTGTACGGCAAAGTCGGGCGCAAGGTCGATTACATGTTCACCGGTTGGTTTGCCGGCGCCATGGACCAGGTTCTTGAAGCGGCGGGTAGCCCGATTCGTACGGTCGCCGAGCAGGTGTATGGCGGTTCGGAAGAAGGCCATGACGACGGCCTATTCATCGTCAAGCCGTTGTAAGTCGAGGTTTCTGTCATGGCTTTCGAAGCAATGTTCCAGCCGATTCAAATCGGCAAGTTGACCATCCGTAACCGTGTGTTAAGTACTGCGCATGCTGAGGTGTATGCCACCGACGGCGGCATGACCACTGATCGCTACGTGAAGTACTACGAAGAGAAAGCCAAGGGCGGCATTGGCCTGGCGATTTGTGGCGGTTCTTCCAGCGTGGCCATCGACAGTCCTCAGAGCTGGTGGAAATCGGTCAACCTGGCGACCGACAAGATCATTCCGCACTTCCAGAATCTGGCCGACGCCATGCATAAGCATGGCGCCAAGATCATGATTCAGATTACCCACATGGGCCGCCGTTCCCGTTGGGATGGCGATCATTGGCCGACGCTTCTGTCTCCGTCGGGCATTCGTGAGCCGGTGCACCGCGCGACCTGCAAAACCATCGAGCCAGAAGAAATCTGGCGGGTGATCGGCAACTACGCCAGCGCTGCTGCACGCGCCAAGGCCGGTGGCTTGGACGGTGTCGAGCTGTCTGCCGTGCACCAACACATGATCGACCAGTTCTGGAGCCCGCGGGTCAACAAGCGTACCGATGAGTGGGGCGGCAGTTTCGAAAATCGCATGCGCTTCGGTATGGAAGTAATCAAAGCTGTGCGCAAGGAAGTCGGTCCTGACTTTTGCGTCGGCCTGCGTATTTGCGGCGACGAATTTCACCCTGATGGCTTGAGTCATGAGGACATGAAGGAAATCGCCAAGTACTACGACGCTACCGGCTTGATCGACTTCCTCGGCGTCGTCGGTTCGGGGTGTGACACTCACAACACCTTGGCCAACGTTATTCCGAACATGAGCTACCCGCCTGAGCCGTTCCTGCACTTGGCAGCCGGCATCAAGGAAGTGGTCAAGGTGCCGGTGCTGCACGCACAGAACATCAAAGACCCGAACCAGGCCACACGGATTCTGGAAGGCGGCTACGTCGACATGGTCGGCATGACCCGCGCGCACATCGCTGACCCGCACCTGATCGCCAAGATCAAAATGGGCCAGATCGACCAGATCAAACAATGTGTTGGCGCTAACTACTGCATCGACCGTCAGTACCAAGGTCTGGATGTGTTGTGCATCCAGAACGCCGCGACCTCCCGTGAATACATGGGCGTGCCGCACATCATCGAAAAAACCACCGGTGTGAAACGCAAAGTGGTGGTCGTTGGTGCTGGTCCTGCCGGTCTGGAAGCCGCACGCGTGTCCGCTGAACGTGGGCATGACGTGACCCTGTTCGAGAAGAAAGACACCCTCGGCGGGCAGATCACCACCGCATCGAAAGCGCCACAGCGCGATCAAATTGCCGGGATTACCCGTTGGTTCCAGCTGGAACTGGCACGTTTGAAAGTGGATGTGCGTTTGGGCACCGCCGCAGACCCAGCGGCTATTCTCGACCTGCGTCCAGATGTAGTCGTGCTGGCCAACGGTGGTCATCCATTCCTGGAACAGAACGAACATTGGGGCGCGGCAGAAGGTCTGGTTGTCAGCAGTTGGGACGTGCTGGACGGCACCGTGGCGCCGGGCAAGAACGTGTTGGTCTACGACACCATCTGTGAATTCACCGGGATGTCGGTTGCCGACTTCATTGCTGACAAAGGCAGCCAGGTTGAAATCGTCACCGACGACATCAAGCCAGGTGTGGCTATCGGCGGTACGTCGTTCCCGACGTACTACCGCAGCATGTACCCCAAAGAAGTGATCATGACCGGCGACCTGATGCTGGAGAAGGTCTACCGCGAAGGCGACAAACTGGTCGCGGTCCTGGAGAACGAATACACCGGCGCCAAAGAAGAACGCGTGGTTGACCAGGTGGTGATCGAGAACGGCGTGCGTCCTGATGAGTGGATGTATTACGAGTTGAAAGAAGCCTCACGCAACAAAGGCCAAATCGACATCGAAGCGTTGTTCGCGATTCAACCGCAACCGTGCCTGAGCCAACCGGGCGATGGCTACTTGCTGTTCCGCATCGGCGATTGTGTGGCCCAGCGCAACATCCACGCTGCCATTTATGACGCACTGCGGTTGTGTAAAGACTTTTAAATCAATACCTCTGTAGGAGCGAACTTGTTCGCGATTGGGCGCGAAGCGGCCACAAAGGATGTGTTCATTTGATGAACGCCTGAAGGCCGTGCCGGCCTTATCGCGAACAAGTTCGCTCCTACAGTAAATGCGTTTCTCCGCGTTTCCGGTGGGAGCTCCACATGTTGAACACCCTTCTTCCCATCCTGTTGTTCGTCGCCCTGGCTTTGGCTGTATTGGGCGCGGTGCGGCGGATGATGCTGTGGCGCCAGGGCCGGGCGTCCAAGGTCGACCTACTTGGTGGCTTGCTGGCAATGCCCAAGCGCTACATGGTGGATTTGCACCACGTGGTAGCCCGCGACAAATACATCGCCAACACCCACGTCGCGACGGCGGGCGGTTTTGTGCTTGCGGCGCTGTTGGCGATCCTCGTCCATGGTTTCGGCTTACATAACCGCGTCCTCGGCTACGCCTTGTTGCTGGCTTCAGCAATCATGTTTGTCGGCGCTATCTTCATGGCGTTGCGTCGGCGCAATCCACCTGCGCGGCTGTCCAAAGGCCCGTGGATGCGCTTGCCGAAAAGCCTGATGGCGTTTTCTGTCAGCTTCTTTCTAGTCACCCTGCCCGTAGCGGGCATCCTGCCGGAAGACTTTGGCGGCTGGGTTCTCGTTGCGCTTCTGAGCCTGGGCGTTGCTTGGGGCGTGTCGGAAATGTTCTTCGGCATGACTTGGGGCGGGCCGATGAAGCACGCCTTCGCCGGCGCGTTTCACTTGGCCTGGCACCGTCGCGCCGAACGCTTCGGCGGTGGCCGTTCTACCGGTTTGAAACCACTGGACCTGAGCGACAGCAGCGCGCCATTGGGCGTAGAGAAACCCAAGGATTTCACCTGGAACCAACTGCTGGGTTTCGACGCCTGCGTACAGTGCGGTAAATGCGAAGCCGCATGCCCGGCGTTTGCCGCGGGCCAACCGTTAAACCCGAAAAAACTGATTCAAGACATGGTCGTCGGTCTCGCGGGCGGTACCGATGCCAACTTTGCTGGCAGCCCTTATCCAGGTAAAAAAATCGGCGAACACGGTGGCAACGCCCATCAACCCATCGTCAACGGCTTGGTCGATGCCGACACCTTGTGGTCTTGCACCACGTGCCGTGCCTGTGTTGAAGAATGCCCGATGATGATCGAGCACGTTGACGCTATCGTCGACATGCGCCGGTTCCTGACCTTGGAAAAAGGCGCGACGCCGAACAAGGGCGCGGAAGTACTCGACAACCTGATTGCCACCGACAACCCAGGCGGATTTGCGCCGGGCGGGCGGATGAACTGGGCGGCGGACTTGAACCTCAACCTGCTCAGCGACCTTTCTAGTCAAGGTCGGACCGCCGAGGTGTTGTTCTGGGTCGGTGACGGTGCCTTCGACATGCGCAACCAGCGCACCTTGCGCGCCTTCGTCAAAGTGTTGAAAGCGGCCAACGTCGACTTCGCCGTGCTTGGATTGGAAGAGCGCGACAGCGGTGACGTGGCCCGACGTTTGGGCGATGAAGCAACGTTCCAGATGCTCGCGAAACGCAACATCCAGACCCTGGCGAAGTACGATTTCAAACGCATCGTCACCTGCGATCCGCACAGTTTCCATGTGCTGAAAAACGAATATGGCGCGTTCGATGGCAACTATCACGTGCAGCACCACAGCACCTACATGGCTGAACTGATCGAAGCCGGCGCCTTGAATTTGGGTCAGCACAAAGGCACCAGCGTGACCTATCACGACCCGTGCTACCTCGGTCGCTACAACGGCGAATACGAAGCTCCGCGTGAGGTATTGCGCGCGCTGGGGATCGAGATCAAGGAGATGCAACGCTCCGGTTTCCGTTCACGCTGCTGCGGCGGTGGTGGCGGCGCGCCGATCACTGACATTCCTGGCAAGCAACGTATTCCGGACATGCGCATGGACGACATCCGCGAAACTGGCGCTGAGCTGGTGGCCGTGGGTTGTCCACAGTGCACGGCGATGCTCGAAGGCGTGGTCGAGCCTCGCCCACTGATCAAAGACATTGCTGAATTGGTGGCCGACGCTTTGCTGGAAGGCGTGGCGGTCAGCAAACCGTTGCCGCTCAAACAAGGTTCGACCAAACCTGAACTCGCGGAGGTGCACTGATGAGCGACATTATTCGCCGTGACCCTCGCGCTGAATGGATTGCCCGTAACCGTTTGCACCCATTGCATGCGGCGATGCAACCGACACAAACCAGCTGGATGGGTCCCAACGGCATCGTCCGCAAAGATGTGCACCACGTTGGCTTCATTGGCCCCAATGGCGTCAAACGTATTGATCGCAGCGGCGCGCAGCAGGGTGGGGCGGTTAAGCGCTCCTCAGCGGCTGAAGTGCAATTGCCGCTGCATCAGGTCGCGCAACCAGCGTTCTACATTTGCGTAGCCCCGGACATGGTCGGTGGCCGCTTGAGCGCTCACGACCGCGATCTCTTGGGCCTGGCCCATAGCCTGGCCGGTAAAGACGGCGCGGTATTGGCCGTGGTCTTCGGCGAACATAAAGAAACTACCTTCGCTACGGCGGGTGTTGACCGGCTGTTAGTGCTGGAAGGCAGTGAGTTCAGCGGTTATGCACCGGAACAACGGGTTCAGGGCCTGCGGGCTGTGGATAACCAATTCAAACCGCGCCATTGGTTGCTGCCTGACAGCCGCACCGGTGGTGGCGAATTAGGTCGGCGTTTTGCCGCCAGCTTGGGCGAGCGTCCAGCGACCCGTGTGTGGCAAGTAACGCCTGACCAGTGCATCGGCCGCGCCGGTGCCGGTCGTCAAGACTTGGCCGGTCCGCTAGCTCGGTTGATTCTGGCTGCCGTCGAATGCGCAGAGCCGGTCAGCGAAACCCGTCATGAAGCGTTGCCCGTGGAGTTATCCACAGCCGTGGCGCGCAGCTTGTCGCGTATCGAAGACCTCGGTGCGGTGGCAGTCGATCCGGCAGCCATTCCCATGGCCGAAGCGGAATTTATTTTCTCTGGCGGCAATGGCGTGAAGGATTGGGATCTGTTCCACCGTACGGCGGCCGCGTTGGGCGCCACCGAAGGCGCCTCCCGTGTGGCGGTGGACGATGGCTACATGGCGCGTGATCGTCAGGTCGGCGCCAGCGGCACGTGGGTCACGGCGCGGGTATATGTCGCGGTCGGTATTTCCGGCGCGATTCAACACCTTCAAGGCATTGGCGCTTGCGACAAAGTGGTGGCGATCAACCTTGATCCCGGTTGCGACATGATCAAACGGGCTGACTTGTCGGTGATCGGTGAAAGCGCAGAGATTCTAAAAGCGCTGATTGCTGCGATCGAGACTTACCGCAATGAGGGCAAACGTGATGCCGCTTAATTCGCTGCTTACTTCGAAGGCCCCTGTGGATAACAGCGCGATTCATGTGATCAGCCTGGTTTCCATCGGTGCGCACCCGACTTCTGGCCGCCCGCGCCGTGCCGAGCAAGACGCGCGCGCAGTAGAACTGGGTCTGCAATTGGCTGGGGATAACCTGCACGTATTGCATGCCGGCAACGTCGAGGAGCCTGCACTGCGGGCTTATCTCGGCATGGGGCTGGACGAACTGCATGTACTGGAACAACCAGAAGGCGCGGATGCATTGCCCGTCTTGGCTGAGTATTTACGGGAGGCGAACGTGCAAGTAGTGCTCACCGGCAGCCAAGCTGAAACAGGCGAAGGCTCAGGCTTGCTCCCGTTTCTATTGGCTGAAAAGCTCGGCTGGCCGTTAGTGGTCGGCTTAGCGCAGGTTGAATCCCTGGCAAACGGCGTGGCCCATGTGCTGCAAGCATTGCCACGTGGTCAGCGACGTCGATTGAAAGTGCGTCTGCCGTTCTTGGCGACTGTGGATAACGCAGCACCCAAGTCCCGGCAAAGCGCCTATGGCCCCTCCCAGCGCGGGTTGCTCGCGGCGGAGCAGGTTGAAGTGGTCGTTGACGAACTGCTCGCCGCCTCGTCGCTACAGCCAGCGAAACCACGGCCCAAACGTCTGAAAGTGATCAAAGGCAAAAGCGGTGCGGATCGGATGAAAGCGGCTACGGCCAAAGCTAGCGGCGGCGGTGGGCAAGTGCTTAAAGGCGTCAGTGCCCAAGCGGGTGCTGAGGCGATTTTGAAGCTGCTGATCGAAGAGGGCGTTGTTCGTTAGGTAGCTTTCGCGGGCAAGCGCGCTCCTACAAGGTTTAATTGCGGTCGCGGTATTGAAATATTTGCCCACAATCTCTGTTGGCGCTTCTGTGGATAACATGTTCACGGTCCTCTGTAAGCCACGTCTTGCGTGGCTTTGCTCGATGCGGTTAAAAAACAACCAATAGTGTTTCAGAAGCGTACTTCTGGATAAGTCACGGTTTTTCTTGAGTTTTTCCACAGGCGAAAACCGACTTGCCCACAATTACTGTGGGTGGTCCTGTGGATAAGTTGTTGGCGAAAGGCTGGGGAGTGCGGCGGGGTTGGTGTTGGCGGGTGTTGGTTGAATTTTGATCTATGTGTCAAAAATCTTCGTGAATGAATTCACTCCCACAGGGAATAGGTGATCCCCTGTGGGAGTGAATTCATTCACGAAGCAGACGGCGCGGGATATCAGGCATACCGCGACAGCCCTTTACTCGTGATTAACCGCAACACCTTTCAAATAAGGCGCTGGCGCCGCGCCGAGGTTTTCCAGCATGCGGGCGCTGTACCAATCCACAAAGTTCACCACGCCAAACTCATAGGTCTTGGAGTACGGGCCTGGCTGGTAAGCGTCGGAGTTGATGCCGCGCTGGTTTTCTTCGGCCAGACGACGGTCTTGGTCGTTGGTGGCATCCCATACTTGGCGCATGCGGTCGACGTCGTAATCCACGCCTTCAACTGCATCTTTGTGCACCAGCCATTTAGTAGTGACCATGGTTTCCTGCGCGCCCAGCGGCCATACCGTGAAGACGATGATGTGATCGCCCATGCAGTGGTTCCACGAGTGCGGCAGGTGCAAGATGCGCATCGAGCCCAAGTCCGGGTTCTTGATGCGGCCCATGAGCTTTTTGCTGCCCACCTTACCGTCGATGGTCATCGACACGGTGCCTTTGAGCAGTGGCATGCGCACGATGCGGTTACGCAGCCCGAAGCTGGCGTGAGCGTAAGGAATCTTCTCGGCTTCCCATGCAGCTGCGGACGCGGCCACGTGGTCCTTGAACGCCTGGTCAGCGCGGGGGTCGGTAACGTCGTCCCATTCCAGCAGGGTTTTCAACAGTTCTGGGTGCGACGCGTTGCAGTGGTAGCACTCGCGGTTGTTTTCCAGCACCAGCTTCCAGTTGGCTTTCTCCAGCAAGGTGGTGGTAATCGCCACCTTGGTGTTCTCCATGTCGTACGGTTCCATGTAGTGAGTCAGCGTCTGCAGGAACTCGTCGATAGCTGGCGGCGTTTGCGCCAGGCTAATGAAGATATAACCGCCTGCAGTTTTCACGTTCACTGGCTTGAGGCCGTACTGCTTCATGTCGAAGTCGGCACCCATTTCGGTACCGGCAAACAACAGGCGCCCATCAAGCTCGTAGGTCCACTGGTGGTAATGACACACCAGCTTGGCGACTTTTCCCTTGTCGCTGGTGCACAGCCGCGAACCGCGGTGACGGCAGACGTTGTGAAACGCGTGCACTTGGCCTTCGGCGCCGCGGACCACGATGATCGGGTTTTTGCCGACCTGCAGGGTGATGTAGTTACCTTTAGTCGGGATTTCGCAGGTCATGCCCGCGATCAACCACTCTTTTTGAAAGATTTCCTGCATGTCGATTTCATAAAGCCGTTCATCGCTGTAGAAAGGCTGCGGTAGCGAAAAAGTGCGTTCGCGGTTCTGCAGCATCTCGGCGGTGGCCTTACGTGCAGGTTCCAGCGGATCGCCCAAGCTCAAGGTTGCGGTGACGTCCATCTTTCAAGTCCCTCATGACCGTTTTTGAGCGGTCGGCGAATGTGGCTAATACGGTTCTTTGTAGCCTGTAGCACGCAAGGTGTCGGTACGTTTGCCGCCCATGCTTATGAATGGCGTTCTTACAGATTTCTTATAAAAAAGCACACAACTAATTAACCGCGAGTGTGAGGTCGGGCGCTGACCGATCCTTATCCATGGGCGACATGGCCGAATCCGTTTCCGACGCGCCAACCCCAGTAGTTGGGGGCTGGTTGCCATAAGTACGTCAATGTCGCAGATAGGTAAGTGAACACGCTGCGCCTTACGCAGAATCCGCACCATAAGGTCGACATTCGACCGTGGAGATAAGCATGTCCAATAGTTTCCTCAATCCGGTAAATACCCAGACATGGGCTAATGGCCGCCACCCTGTGCGCGTCGTCAAGGTGATTCAGGAAACCTGGGACGTGCGAACCTTCTGCTTCATGGCCGACCAGCCGATCATGTTCTTCTTCAAGCCCGGCCAGTTCGTGACATTGGAGCTGGAAATTGACGGCGTGCCGGTGATGCGCTCCTACACCATCTCTAGCTCACCGTCGGTGCCATACAGCTTCTCGATCACCATCAAGCGAGTGCCCGGCGGCAAGGTGTCGAATTACCTGCACGACACCCTGCATGAAGGACAGGAGCTGGCAGTACACGGACCGGTAGGTCTGTTTAATGCCATGGATTTCCCGAATCCGAAGATTCTGTACCTCAGCGGCGGCGTCGGCATTACGCCAGTGATGTCCATGGCGCGCTGGTTCTACGACACCAACGCCAACGTCGACATGGTTTTCGTGCACAGCGCCCGTACGCCCAAAGACATCATTTATCACCGCGAACTGGAACACATGGCATCGCGGATTGATAACTTCAGCCTGCACCTGATTTGCGAAAAACACGGCCTGGGCGAACCATGGGCCGGTTATCGCGGGTATTTGAATCAGAAAATGCTTGAGCTGATGGTTCCGGACTTTCTGGATCGCGAAGTGTTTTGTTGCGGGCCTACGCCGTACATGAGTGCGGTCAAGCGTCTGTTGGAAGCGAATGGCTTCAACATGGCTCAGTACCATGAAGAGTCGTTTGGCGCGACACCACCAGAAGCTCGTGCAGATGCGGTCGAGCAAGCCGAAATCGCCGCAGACGCGCCGGAAATTGATTTGGCGGACCTGCACCAGGTGGAATTCATTTCAGCTGGCAAGAGCATCCGTGTGGCGCCGGGCGAAACCGTCCACGCCGCGGCTGCAAAGCTTGGCCTGCTAATCCCCAAAGCCTGCGGCATGGGAATTTGCGGTACCTGCAAGGTAATGAAGCTGGGCGGCGAAGTGGAAATGGAGCACAACGGCGGCATCACCGACGAAGACGTGGCCGAGGGTTACATCCTGTCGTGCTGCAGCGTGCCCAAGGGTGATGTGCGGATCGACTTCTAGCCGGTCTGACACAGTGGGTCTTCGCCCCCCCGGTTCGGTGGGAGCGAACTTGTTCGCGAATGCAGCACCGCGGTGTTTCAGACAAACCGCGCCGCCTGCTTCCCGAACAAAGCTACGCGCCCCGGTTGGTCCCACATTGTCGGCATGGCGCTAGACCTGCGTGGGTTGCCCCAACAGATTCAGGTCACAACTTAAAGCGCTGAACCATGCTGTTCAGGTCTACCGCCAAGCGTGATAGTTCGTTGCTGGCAGTACTGGTCTGACTGGCACCTGTAGCCGATTGTACCGACAGATCACGGATGTTCACCAAGTTGCGATCCACTTCGCGGGCCACTTGCGCCTGCTCCTCGGCGGCGCTGGCGATCACCAGGTTGCGCTCATTGATCTGGACGATGGCGGCATTAATCGTGTCCAGCGCCAAGCCGGCGCCTTTGGCGATGTTCAGCGTCGACTCAGCGCGCTCGGTGCTATTGCGCATGGAGTTCACGGCCTGCTCGGTGCCGCCCTGAATGCTGCCGATCATGCGTTCAATTTCGCTGGTGGACTGCTGGGTACGATGCGCCAGCGCCCGAACTTCGTCGGCCACCACCGCAAAACCACGACCCGCTTCACCGGCACGTGCAGCTTCGATGGCGGCGTTGAGCGCCAGCAAGTTGGTCTGATCAGCCAAGCCACGAATCACGTCGAGCACCTTGCCAATATCCCGGGACTCATTGGCCAGGTTGCCGATCAAGTCCGCTGTGCTTTGCACGTCGCCGGTCATGCGTTCGATGGCGCCCACGGTTTCCATGACCAATTCTCGACCATCGCCGGCCGATGTGGTGGCGCTTTTCGATGCGTCGGAGGTGCTTACGGCGTTGCGGGCGACTTCTTCTACTGCGGTTGTCATCTGATTGACCGCCGTCGCAGCCTGTTCGATTTCTTTATTTTGTTGGGCCAAGCCCTTGGCGCTTTCGTCGGTGACAACGTTCAGTTCTTCAGCCGCCGATGCCAACTGAGTGGCGGAGCCTGAAATGCGGTGCAGTGTGTCGCGCAGCTTTTCCTGCATCTTTTGCATCGCTTTCAACAGACGACCGATCTCGTCGCTGCCTTCCACTTTGATCTGGCGCGTGAGATTGCCCTCGGCGATGTCCTCCGCAACCAGCAATGCTTCCGAGACCGGGTGCGTAATGCTGTTGGTCAACAACCACGCAAACAGCATTGTTAGAATGGTCGCGATAATCAGTAATCCCACCACCATGTTGAACGCCAGCGAGTACTGGTCAGCCCCTGCCTTATTGGCAATGTCCATTTGGTTGGTGTTGATGTCGACCAGCTTAGTCAGAATGACATTCATCTGGTCCGAGTTTTCTTGCAGGTCGACATTGAGCAGCGTAGCCAATTCGTCGTATTTGTTGGCACGGCTCAGGCTTTTCATGCGGTCTTCAAATTGCCGATACTGACTGACCAATTGCTGGAATTGGTTGTACGTCGCACGCTCTTCAGGGCTATCAATCAGCTTTTCATACACGGCTTGAGCGTCAGTGACCATTTGGTCGCGCTTGGTTATCAAATCGATGATTTTTTCCTGAATCGCCGGATCACGAGTGACCAGCAGGCGAAATGACAGCACGCGGAGCCGCACGCTGTGCTCCACCAACTTGTCCAGATTTCTGATACTTGGCACGGTGTTTTGGCTGACCTGCAGGCCAGAGGTGCGGATCGAGTTCATCTGCATCAAAGCAAAGATCCCAAGGATCAGCATTAATGCGCCGATCAGGGAAAAACCAAGGAATGCGCGCGGTGCGATGTTGATATTTCTTAGGGACATAAGATTTCCAAGAGTGGCGCATTCCGTGCGGCGAGGAGCAAAAACGAAGCAGTCTGTATCACCTATCGGACACAAGACTAAAGTCTTGAGCTGGCTTGGCGGGTATTTATCGCTTTTCAGGTCGGTCTGACGAGTTGCAGGAACCAGATACCGAAAAGGCAGTCAGTTAGCTCTCGTTATACGTTTACGCTGCGGTGACTTTTCTTTATCGTGTGCGCCCTTGAAATTTGCCTGAGAAATCAAAATGTTGGAAGAGTCCCTGAGTCAATTGGAACAACTGGTTGGTGAGCTGGTGCAGCAGAATCAGACCCTGCAAAGCAGCAATGCGCAATTGAGCGCGGAGTTGGCGCAAGTGAAGGATGAAAACGACAGCCTGCAGCTAAGTTTGCTGGAACAGGAAGAGAAACAGGGCGCAACCGCCACGCGCATTCAGGCACTGGTTGACCGTGCCACTCGCGTCACCGCTGTCAGCGCATGAGTATCGACAGGGACGGGATTAAAGTCGTCTCGATTCTGGGCAACGACTATTCGATCAAGGCACCGGTCGGCGAAGAGCGGACCCTGTTGGACGCGGCGGTCATGCTCAAGTCAGCCTTGGCAGACACCAAGCGTAAATACCCGACGCTGATTGGTGACAAGCTGTTGGTATTAGCTGCGTTGAACCTGTGTTCGCAACAAATCGAACTCAAGCAGCAGCACAAAAAGGAACTCAACCGTTATCAAGAGCAAGTCAGCGCCACGGTTGAAGTGATCTCCAAGACCATCGCCCAAGGGTAAGGGACACATTATCTGTAGGAGCCAACTTGTTGGCGAAGACATCAACCCAGTGTGTCAAACACACCGCCTCGCCAACAAGTCGACTCCTACAGAGGCTTGCCACCCCTACGCCTGCATCACCAACCGGATATCCGCTGCCAGCTCACGCACGCGGTCTTCTTCGGTGTCCCAAGAACACATGAACCGTGCGCCGCCATCCCCGATGAAGGTATAGAAGCGCCAGCCTTTGTTGGTCAGTGCTTTGATCGCCGGTTCTGACATCTGCAAGAACACACCGTTGGCTTGCACCGGGAACATGAGTTCTACGCCGGGAATGTCTTTCACCAGCTTCGCGAGCAGTTGTGCGCAGTGGTTGGCGTGCCGTGCGTGTTTGAGCCAAGCGTCGTTTTCCAGCAGGCCGACCCATGGCGCCGACAGGAAGCGCATCTTCGACGCCAGTTGCCCAGCTTGTTTGCAGCGGTAATCAAAGTCTTCAGCCAGTTTGTGATTGAAGAACAGAATGGCTTCGCCGACGGCCATGCCATTCTTTGTCCCGCCAAAGCACAGCACATCGACGCCTGCTTTCCACGTCAACTCAGCTGGGCTGCAATCAAGAAAGGCGCAAGCGTTGGAAAAACGCGCGCCGTCCATGTGCAGGTTCAGGCCCAGTTCTTTGCAGGTGGCGCTGATCGCTTTGAGTTCTTCTATCTGATAGACGCTGCCAACTTCGGTGGCTTGGGTCAATGTCACGACCCGCGGCTTGGGGTAATGAATGTCTTTGCGCTTGAGGGCGACTTCGCGAATCGATTCTGGGGTCAGCTTGCCATTTTCACTGCGGGCGGTCAGCAGCTTGGAGCCATTGGAGAAGAACTCCGGCGCGCCGCATTCGTCGGTTTCGACGTGGGCGGTTTCCGAGCAGATGACGCTATGGTAACTCTGGCACAGCGAAGACAGGGCCAGTGAGTTGGCTGCGGTGCCGTTGAAGGCGAAGAACACCTCGCAGTCGGTTTCGAACAATTGACGGAAATGATCGGAGGCGCGAGCGGTCCATTCATCATCACCATAAGCGCGCTGGTGACCTTGATTGGCCTGTTCCATGGCGGCCCAGGCTTCGGGGCAGATCCCGGAGTAGTTGTCGCTGGCAAACTGCTGGCTTTTATCTGTCATGGCCGACTCCCTGTGATCGATTATGGTGCGCACTGTAACCAGAATCACTGGCTCAGGTCATGCGTTGTTCTGTTTTGCCGGACCGTGGAGCGTTATGAAACCGTTGCAAACGATGCCAAGAGACACCGCATTGGACCTGTTGAAATGGTTGGCGATGCTGAGCATGGTGCTCGACCATCTGCGTTATGTGGGCTGGTCGTTGAACATTCTATACGTGCCGGGCCGCTTGGCCTTTCCGTGGTTTTGCCTGGCGATTGCCGCCAATCTTGCGCGTAATAAACAGGGGCAGGGCGTTCAGTGGCGTTATTTGGGCTGGATGGTCATTTTTGCTGGCGTGGCGGAGCTGCCATATCGACTGTACATGGCTGAGGAGGCCACGACCTTAAACGTGATGCCGACCCTGGCATTGGGACTGCTGGTGGCGCGGGGTTGGCGCGATCGAAGCGCATCGGCGGGGCTGCTGGCATGTGCGGCGATTCTGGTGGCGTGGGTGTTCCGTGGGCAAATAATGTTCGACTTCTACGGGGTGTTGTTGCCTCTGGCGTTCTTGCTGGTGCTGCGCGGGCCTTGGTATGCGGCGCTATTGCCGGGTGCTGTGTGCCTGGCGAGTAATGCCTGGCCAGAGATGCTCGCCGGTGCCAGCTGGGGCGACCCGATATCGATTGGCGCGATTGTCGTGTGTTTGTTTGGACCGCTGATCGGGCTGGCTATTCTGCGTTCACGGCCGTCTATCGGTGTCTGGCCCATGCGGCGCTGGGCGTATGCGATCTATCCGCTGCATTTTTTGCTGTTGTTGGGGTTGAGACATCTGTTGGTGGAATAAATGGGGCAATCGGCTGGACCGCGTCGGCCCCTTCGCAAGCAAGCTTGGCTCCCACAGTTTGAGTAAGTCTCACTTCCTATGGGAGATTCTATGTTTGGGGGCAATCCACAGATCCCGGTGGGAGAGAACTTGTTCGCGATAGGTAGCGCCGTGGTAGGTCTGATAAACCTGGCCGTCTGCTTCCCGAACAAGTTCGGTCCCACCGAATCTCAGCATGCCGCCGGATTTGGGGCAATCCACAAAATCTGTGGGAGCCAAGCTTGCTTGCGAAGAGGCCCTGTCTGACACAGCACGAAGCCACCAATTATCTCTGCGCGCCAAGCCATGTCGTAAACGCACCTTTGCGTGGCGTCCATGGGCATTTGGTCTGTCTGCGTCGGACCTACCATCGCATCCAAAGGGCGCTCTACAAGCCCTATCGATAAGCCAGGCGCAGCGCCGCCGCTGGGAGAACCGCGATGTTCAGCAAGCTAGACCAAATCCAAGGTTATGACGATGCACTGTTGGCAGCCATGAATGCCGAGGAGCAACGCCAGGAAGACCACATTGAGCTGATCGCTTCGGAAAACTACACCAGCAAACGCGTGATGGAAGCTCAAGGCAGCGGCCTGACCAACAAATACGCCGAAGGCTATCCGGGCAAGCGCTACTACGGCGGCTGTGAGCACGTCGACAAAGTAGAGCTGCTGGCCATCGAACGCGCCAAGCAACTGTTCGGCGCCGATTACGCCAACGTGCAGCCGCACTCCGGCAGCCAGGCGAACGCCGCTGTTTATCTGGCCCTGTTAAATGCAGGCGACACCGTGTTGGGCATGAGCCTGGCCCACGGCGGTCACTTGACCCACGGCGCCAAAGTCAGCTTCTCCGGCAAACTCTATAACGCGGTGCAATACGGCATCGACACCACCACCGGCCTGATCGACTACGACGAAGTCGAGCGTATTGCCGTCGAAAGCAAACCGAAAATGATCATCGCGGGTTTCTCGGCTTACTCGAAAACCCTCGATTTCCCACGTTTCCGCGCCATCGCCGACAAAGTGGGTGCTTACCTGTTCGTCGACATGGCCCACGTTGCCGGTCTGGTGGCTGCTGGTCTGTACCCGAACCCGCTGCCGTACGCTGACGTGGTGACCACCACCACCCATAAAACCCTGCGCGGTCCACGTGGTGGTTTGATCCTGGCCAAGGCCAACGAAGAGCTTGAGAAAAAACTCAATTCTGCGGTATTCCCAGGTGGCCAAGGCGGCCCGTTGATGCACGTCATCGCGGCCAAAGCGGTGTGCTTTAAAGAAGCCATGGAGCCTGGCTTCAAGGTTTATCAGCAACAAGTCATCGACAACGCCCAGGCCATGGCGCAAGTGTTCATGGACCGTGGCTACGATGTGGTGTCCGACGGCACCGATAACCACCTGTTCCTGGTCAGCCTGATCCGTCAGGGCCTCACCGGTAAAGAAGCTGACGCTGCCTTGGGCCGCGCGCACATTACCGTGAACAAGAACTCGGTACCGAATGATCCACAATCGCCGTTCGTGACATCGGGCCTGCGTATCGGCACCCCGGCTGTGACCACGCGCGGTTTCAAAGTGACCCAGTGTGTCCAATTGGCCGGCTGGATTTGTGACATCCTCGACAACCTCGGCGATGCCGATGTCGAGGCCAATGTTGCCAGTCAGGTTGCCGCTCTGTGCACCGATTTCCCGGTTTATCGCTGAGTCAGGAGTAGATCCATGCAGCATTACTCAGGCTTCGGCCTTTTCAAGCACTCCCTCAGCCACCATGAAAACTGGCAGCGCATGTGGCGCACGCCGACCCCGAAAAAAGTCTACGACGTAGTTATCGTCGGCGGCGGCGGGCACGGTTTGGCCACGGCTTATTATTTAGCCAAAGAGCACGGCATCACTAACGTGGCCGTGGTCGAAAAAGGCTGGTTGGGCGGTGGTAACACCGCGCGCAACACGACGATCGTGCGCTCCAACTACTTGTGGGACGAATCGGCTCACCTGTACGAACACGCCATGAAGTTGTGGGAAGGCCTGTCGCAGGACATCAACTACAACGTGATGTTCTCCCAGCGCGGCGTCTACAACCTGTGCCACACCCTGCAAGACATGCGCGATTCAGAACGTCGGGTCAGCGCTAACCGTCTAAACGGCGTGGACGGCGAATTGCTCAACCAGAAACAGGTGGCGGAAGAAATCCCGTACCTCGATTGCTCGAAAAACACCCGTTACCCGATCATCGGCGCCACCGTTCAACGTCGCGGCGGCGTTGCTCGTCACGATGCCGTGGCATGGGGCTTTGCCCGTGCCGCTGACGCCTTGGGCGTGGACTTGATTCAACAAACCGAAGTCATCGGTTTCCGTAAGGAAAACGGCGTGTGCATCGGTGTTGAAACTAACAAAGGCTTCATCGGCGCCAAACGCGTCGGTGTGGTGACTGCTGGTAACTCGGGTCACATGGCCAAACTGGCGGGTTTCCGTCTGCCGATCGAATCTCACCCGCTGCAAGCGCTGGTGTCCGAGCCGATCAAACCGATTATCGACAGCGTGATCATGTCCAACGCGGTTCACGGCTACATCAGCCAGTCCGACAAAGGCGACTTGGTGATCGGCGCCGGTATCGACGGCTGGGTTGGCTACGGTCAGCGCGGTTCGTACCCAGTGATCGAACACACGATTCAGGCCATCGTCGAGATGTTCCCGGTGTTGTCCCGTGTGCGCATGAACCGTCAGTGGGGCGGCATCGTCGACACCACGCCAGACGCCTGCCCGATCATTTCGAAAACCCCGGTTGGCAACATGTTCTTCAACTGCGGTTGGGGCACCGGCGGCTTCAAAGCCACGCCAGGCTCAGGCAACGTGTTTGCCGCGAGTCTCGCTAAAGGCGAAATGCACCCATTGGCAAAACCGTTTTCCATCGACCGTTTCCACAACGGCGCACTTATCGATGAGCATGGCGCGGCAGCCGTAGCCCACTAACAGGAGAAATACCTATGTTGCACATCTTCTGTCCTCACTGTGGCGAACTGCGCTCTGAAGAGGAATTCCATGCTTCGGGCCAGGCTCATATCCCGCGTCCGCTGGACCCGAACACCTGCACCGATGCTGAGTGGGGCGACTACATGTTCTTCCGCGATAACCCACGCGGTGTGCACCACGAGTTGTGGGATCACGTTGCCGGTTGCCGTCAGTACTTCAACGCAACCCGCGACACTGTGACCTACGAAATTCTCGAGACTTACCCGATTGGCGCCAAACCGCAGTTCACCGCAAAAGCGGCGACGAAGGTACTGGGAGACAAGGCATGAGCCAGAACAATCGCCTGCCTAACGGTGGCCGTATCGACCGTAGCAAGGTGCTGAACTTCACCTTCAACGGCCAGAGTTACCAAGGCTTCGAAGGCGACACCCTGGCCGCAGCATTGCTGGCCAATGGCGTCGACATCGTTGGCCGTAGCTTCAAGTATTCGCGTCCTCGCGGGATTTTCGCAGCCGGCTCCGAAGAGCCGAACGCGGTGTTGCAGATCGGTTCGACCGAAGCCACGCAAATCCCTAACGTGCGCGCCACGCAACAAGCGCTGTACCAGGGTTTGGTCGCCACCAGCACCAACGGCTGGCCGAGCGTGAACACCGACGTGATGGGGATTCTGGGCAAGGTCGGCGGCAAGCTGATGCCGCCGGGCTTCTACTACAAAACCTTCATGTACCCGCAATCGTTCTGGATGACCTACGAGAAGTACATTCGTAAGGCGGCAGGCCTGGGTCGTTCGCCGACCGAGAACGACCCGGACACCTACGACGCGATGAACCATCATTGCGATGTGCTGATTGTCGGCGCTGGCCCTGCGGGTCTGGCTGCGGCATTGGCTGCTGGTCGTAGCGGTGCTCGCGTGATTCTGGCGGACGAGCAGGAAGAATTCGGCGGCAGTCTGCTCGACAGCCGTGAAAGCCTTGATGGCAAACCTGCTGCTGAATGGGTTGCCTCGGTGCTGGCTGAGCTGAAAAGCCTACCGGACGTGATTTTGTTGCCGCGCGCAACCGTGAACGGCTACCACGACCATAACTTCCTGACCATTCACGAGCGCCTGGCCGATCACCTCGGTGACCGCGCGCCAATCGGTCAAGTGCGTCAACGTATGCACCGGGTTCGCGCTAAACGTGTGGTTCTGGCAACCGGTACTCACGAACGTCCGCTGGTTTACGGCAACAACGACGTGCCGGGCAACATGCTCGCCGGCGCTGTTTCCACCTACGTCCGCCGTTACGGCGTGGCACCGGGCAAAAAACTGGTGCTGTCGACCAACAACGATTACGCCTACCGCGTCGCGTTGGATTGGCTCGATGCCAGCCTGCAAGTGGTGGCCATCGCTGATGCCCGGAGCAATCCTCGCGGCGCGCTGGTTGAAGAAGCGCGGGCCAAAGGCATTCGCATTCTGACCTCCAGCGCTGTGGTTGAAGCGCGTGGCACCAAACGCGTTACGGCTGCACGGGTTGCGGCTATCGACGTCAAAGGCCATCGCGTTACCAGCCCAGGCGAGTGGCTCGATTGTGATTTGGTTGCGACTTCCGGTGGCTATAGCCCAATCGTTCACTTGGCGTCCCACTTGGGCGGCAAGCCGATCTGGCGCGAAGACATCCTCGGTTTTGTACCGGGCGAAGCACCGCAGAAACGCGTGTGCGTCGGCGGTATCAATGGCGTGTTCGGCTTGGCTGATGCTTTGGCCGACGGCTTTGAAGGCGGCGCTCGTGCGGCCAATGAAGCCGGGTTCAAGATCGTCGAAGGCACACTGCCCAAAGCCTTGACCCGTTCGGAAGAGCCTACCCTGGCGCTGTTCCAGGTTCCGCACGAAAAAACCACTGCGCGGGCGCCGAAACAATTCGTCGACCTGCAAAACGACGTCACCGCCGCCGCCATCGAACTGGCGACCCGCGAAGGCTTCGAGTCGGTTGAACACGTCAAACGTTACACCGCATTAGGTTTTGGTACCGATCAAGGCAAACTCGGCAACGTTAACGGTCTGGCGATTGCGGCCCGCTCGTTGAACATGTCGATCA
>NZ_JAMFRV010000370.1 GCF_026224925.1 Pseudomonas sp.
GCCACGAATAGGACGTTCGAGGACGATTGGGTCTTCGCCATTACCGTGCGAAATGGAAAGCTGACAAACATCCGGGAGTATATCGATACGCAAGCACTGGCGCGGGCCTGCGAGATGGACGGGGGCTCCAGGCCCTGATCCATCGAGGTCGATAACACACGAAACTATTCATAAAGTCAGCGAATACGTTTGAACAGCGACAAAGCCTTGCCGAAGCGCCGAATAGTCGCTAGTCAACTACGCGGAGGGTTGATGATGCTTAACAATATAGAAATCGTCAGAGAACTGTACGCCGCCGGTGAGGGAAGCGGGAAAGACATCGCGAAGTTTGTCTCCTTCTTCTCGGAAGAAGGATATATGTGCGACATTCCTACCGGATTGAAATTGCATGGGCAGGCTATTGGCGACGCTATCGACGCCTTCGCAAGTGCATTTCCTGATGTTCACCGCGAGCTATTCAACATCTATGTCGCCAGTTGGTCAGCGCGAATGCAAATGATTGGTCAGTGGCGATGCAGTTAGGTGGTCAAGTGAGGTGCAATTACGCACCATCGAACATAGCGCTCCTCCTAACGCCGGATTATGTATTGGAGGTTGATTTTCCGGTTGCCATCCGGCAGATTAGAGCGATGGATACCAGACGATTTCCCCTCACGGATTCAATTATTACCGCTATCGACTAGATGGTGGGATCACGCTTTTACAAGCCAAAACCCGTTTCAGAGGCGGGTTTTTCACTTCCCGGCTTCTGATGCTTACTCAGGAGATCAGGAATGGACGAGCTTACCCAAGCGCTTAGAATGACTATCGAAGCTGCTGACCGCGCTATCACTGCGCAGGACTACGATGCGTTAATGGAGTTTTACTCGGAGGACGCAACCCTCGTGATCAAGCCAGGTTTGAATGTCACAGGTAAGGAGCACATTCGTCGGGCATTCGTGGCGATTGCAGACCACTTTAACCATAGCCTCGTTGTATCACAGGGGAAAATGCAGGTGATCCAAGGCGGTGATGTAGCGCTTGTTATCATGGAGACCTTGCTACAGACCACCGACACATCCGGAGCAACCACTGATATTGCGCGTCGGGCAACCTATGTTTTTCGGCAATCATCACAACGGTGGCTATGTGTGGTGGATAACTCCTATGGCACAGCTCTGCTTGATGAAGCAGTGAGCGACTGACACAAAGGTGGCGATATCGCTGTACGAAAAAACTCGCTGAGGTCGCTGGGGTTATAAACCCAAAAACATCTACGTCTTCAATGATGAAGGTTCGCATGTGAGCTTTAACGGCTAATCACAAGTCAGGTGTTTTTAACAAGGTGCGTAAGTATGTCAATTAGAGCATTGATGGTCGACGTGGATGGTGTTCTCGTTTGTGGCCGTCCCTTCGACGGTAAACCTTGGGCATCGACAATTGAAGGTGATTTAGGCCTTAAACCAAGCGATTTGGATCGGGAGTTTTTTATCCCGTATTGGAATGACATCGTCATTGGGCGCCTCAGCTTGTCTGAAGTTCTTAAGCCAACATTGGTTCGGATAGCGCCGCATTTGCCCTATGGAGACTTCCTTACCTACTGGTTCGAAAATGATGCACGGCTGAATGAGAAGTTGCTTGAGGAACTCAGTCAGCAGCGCGATATCGGCATAAAGGTATATCTGGCGACCAACCAAGAGCACGCGCGGGCATCGTATCTGATTGAGCAACTGGGCTTGGGCCAGCACAGTGACGGTATCTACTACTCGGCTGCGCTAGGCAGCCGGAAACCGGATCGCACCTTTTTCGAAAAAGCAGCCGCTCTTTCGGGTTTCTCACCAGAGCAATTACTGCTGATAGACGATACCTCTGCAAATGTTGAAGCTGCACGGGGGCTCGGTTGGAGCGCGATCAAATGGATAGAAGGCAGTTCGCTGTTTACTGAGTTAGAAAAACTACAATCTTCGCGAACATCCTGACGTACGTTTAGTCACAGGAAATTTGATGGGCGGACGCTTACGTCACTTCTAGCTGATACTATTGCGTCCCCATGTGCTGTGTTATTCAGGCACGATCATTGCGCTTCAAATACCCGCAGGAGTACATCCTGCGTACTCGCGAGAGAGCAAAACAAGGACGTAATTACAGTGGACAGAGAAATAATCTTAATGCGTCATGGCCAGCCGGATCTGGTTGTGGTCGACAAGGTTTCGGCGCTCGATATGAAACGCTGGATCGAGCAATACGACCTATCCGAAATCATCGACCAGCCCGTCCCGAAGGCTAGTGTGGAGTTGGCTGTTACCGCCAAAGTGATCGTGTCGAGCAGTGCGCCTCGGGCGCTGACATCTGTTCGAGCCCTGGGTCTTCAGCCCACCCTTGTAGATGAGATTTTCTGCGAGGCGCAGTTGCCCTATGGGCGATGGACACTGCCGCGCCTTCCACCGTTTATGTGGGCATTTATTCTTCGAATTTTATGGTTGTGCGGTTTCTCAGGGAAGGTCGAGTCTGCCCGTAAGGCCAGAATACGGGCTAATACGGCAGCTCAACGACTTCAATCCCTTACCAGTGAAGGGGCAGTTCTTCTGCTCGGTCATGGATTCATGAATCGAATGATCGCGAAGCAGTTGGAGGCTGCCGGATGGACTCGCCATAAAAGCAATGGTAACCGTTACTGGAGCGCGACGACCTATCGAATGAATCAGAGTTAAGGCACAGACAGCTCGCGGAGTACCTTGAGCATTTCTCACTTTCAGATACCATCGTCGGCTCGCTCCCACAACGGATTGTGCAATGACTGGCCCTTCAAACGACCCCATCGACCCTTCCACATCGGCGCCTCGACAGCGACGTGCGCCCAAAGGTGAAAAGCGCCGTGAAGAGCTGTTAGACGCTGCTCTCCAACTGTTTTCGTTGGAGGGTTATAGCGGCTCTTCCATCGCCCGTATCGCGCAGATCGTGGGGATTTCGGTCGCCGGCGTGCTGCATCATTTTCCCAACAAGATCGCGCTGTTGACTGGGGTGTTGACGCGGCGGGATGAAGTCAGCCAGAAAATCGCCGATGAACTGCGCATCGATAACACGCTGAAAGGCTTTCTCGGTGGCTTGCAGGCAATTAATCGCTCCAACGCTACGGCGCCGGGGGTGGTGCGTGCCTTCAGCATATTGAACGCGGAAAGTCTGGTTGAAGGGCACCCGGCCTGGGAGTGGTATCAGGCGCGCTACGCACGTATTCACGCAAGTATGCTTGGGCGATTGCGGCAGTTGGTCGTCGTCGGCGAGGTGAGGGCGGATGTCGACCTGAACCTGATCATCCAGCAGTGTTTGGCGATGATGGATGGGTTACAGCTGCAATGGTTGCGGTTTCCGCAAAGCGTCGACCTGGTGGCGAGCTTTGATGACTGGATCGTCCGGCTGGAAGCTGCGATCCGGGCTTGAATTCAGTGGCTCGTCCCTGAGCCGTATCGGGTCTAAGCGGCCAATGACTTAATAGTCGCTGGACCCATAGGTGCCGGTGTCGCTGGTGTCACTGGAGCTGGTGGCCTGGTCGTCGACGCCGCCAGTCTTGACCGTGGTCACGGTCACTTTGGTGGAGTTGAGCGCCGAACGTGGCAGCGGATTACTGGTAGTGGTCGACAGTTCCTGGCGGAACGGGTTGACCAATTTGGCATTCAGGCGAATGTCGTTGGAGGCCGCGCCCAGGGACAAGTTGAAGGTGTCAGCGTCGATCACCCATTGTTTGCTGTTCACGTCGTAGTAGGCCAGCGAGCGGTCATTGAGCTCGATGGTCACATGACGCTTCTCACCCGGTTGCAGGAAGACCTTCTTGTAGCCCTTCAGCTCTTTGCTGGCGCGTTCGACTTTTGGGTTGTTCTGACCGACGTACAGCTCGGCCACTTCAGCGCCAGCCACCTTGCCGGTGTTGGTCAGGTCGAATGAGACCTTGATCGGCGTATTACCCACCGCGACACCCGGCGTGACGCTGATGTTGCTGTAACCGAAGGTGGTGTACGACAGGCCGTAACCGAATGCATACAGCGGTTTGGTGCCTTTTTTCTCGTACCCGCGATAACCCATCAGCAAGTCATCTTTGTAGCTGATTTCCTTGAGCGTGAGGTTGTTATCAAAGTTAGGGAAATCCGCATACAGCGGGTTGTCCTCGATGTTGCGCTCGATACTGATCGGTAGCTTGCCCGACGGGTTGACCTTACCGAACAAGATCTCTGCCAACGCCTGGCCACCGTTCTGACCTGGGTAGAACGCGTGCAGCGCGCCCGGTACTTGGTCGATCCAGTCGCTCATCTTCAGACCGGTACCGCCGTGCATGGCGACCACGGTGTGCGGGTTGACCTTGGCGATGCTTTGAATCAGATCGCTCTGGTATTCCGGCAGGTCGAAGCTGTGGTCGAAGCCTTCACCTTCGTACTCGTTGTTATTGCCGACTGCCACAACCACTGCGTCGTACTTCGACAGGTCTTGCGGTGCGGCCAGCGATGCCCAGGCCATTTGTACGCCAACCCAACCGCCCATGGTCGAGAGGTAACCAGCACGGCGCGAGTATTCAAGCTTGATGTCGTAGGCCTTGCCTGCTTCCAGCTTGACCTTGGCCGACACCGGAATGGTCGGTGGAATGCTATTGGTTGGCAGTGGATTGCCGTCACCGTTGTCGATGACTTTCACTCCGTTGACCCACAAGCGCACGGCGCCGTCAGCACGGACCTTGAACACCTGATCGCCGCTGGTGGTCGGCGTGACCTGACCGCTCCAGCGCACCGACGTATTGGCCGTGTCACCGCTGGTAGGCAGGGTGTCGGTGGACCAGTCCATATTGACGTGGGTATCGATCTGCGTGGCAGCCGCATCACCCGACCAATTGGTGTTGGTGAAGAACTCGGTTTTCAAACCCTTGACGCTGGTGCCGGCGCTGTTGGTGCTGCTCCAGGTCGATGCATCAGGGTCCAGTGACAGCCCATCAATAAACTCGATTTTAGCGTTTGGCGCAGTTTGCTGCAGCCCGCTCAGCTCACTGATGTAGTGCGTAGCCAGGACGTTGGCGCTGCCGAAACCGGTTGGCGGCGCGTATTTGGCCAAGTTGCCGACCACCGCGATGGACTTGACCTTGGATTTGTCCAAAGGCAGCAAGCCACCCTGGTTTTTCAGCAACACGATGCCTTCACGGGCTACATTCAGGGCCACTTGGTTGCTGGTGGCGCTGTTCATATCGTGGGTGGTCAGCGGTGTGATCTGGTCGAACTTGTAGAGGTAAATTTGCTTGAGAATGCGCCGGACTTTGTCGTCAATGGTCGCCGAGGCCAACTCACCGCTGTCCAGGTACGGCTTGAGCACCGTGCTGTTCATCTGGTAGCCCATCATGTCCAGATCGGTACCGGCCTGGGCAGCTGGCAAGCCGTCAACCACGGCGTTGTAATCGCTCTGAATGAAACCCTTGTAGCCCCATTCCTTCTTCAGGATGTCGCGAATCAGGTGGGTGCTTTCACAGGCGAAGTCACCGTTCACTTTTTGGAACGAGCACATCATCATCGCCACCAAACCGTTTTTCGATGCAGACTCGAAAGGCGGCAGGGTCATTTCCCGAAGCACACGCTCAGGAATGGTTTCGTTGAGGATGAAGCGATTGGTTTCCTGGTCGTTGGCGGCAAAGTGTTTGGCCTCGGCCCAGACGTGACGGGACTGAATTCCGTTGATGACTGCGGGCCCAAGGCTGGCCCCGAGGAATGGGTCTTCGCCAGACAGGTATTCAAAAGCTCGGCCGCCATACGGCGTGCGGTACAAGTTCATGCCTGGGCCAGTGATGAACTGATAACCACCGCTGGCGGTGTCGTAGCCCAGGGCCCGACCGAAGTCGATTGCGCGCCTTGGGTTCCAGGTAGCTGCCAGGTTAGGGCCTGCTGGATACACCACACCCTGATCGTTGCCCTCACTGGTATAGCGAACGCCAGCACCACCATCTGCACCGTGAATTTGCGGGACGCCGTACTGGGTCAGAGGTTTAACGTCCCAGCCACCGGTACCGCCGATGTAGGCAAGTTTTTCTTCTTGAGTCATCTTCGCCAGGGTCTTGGCTGCGGCTTTGTCGGCACGTAGCTCGCGAGCCTGTTGCTGTTGTTGAACCGTGGCGTCGGCTGCATATGCGTGGGATATGGCCAGGCTTAACACGGCCAATGCCGAGTGCGCGGCCAGTGATTTGCGATTTAGCATATAAGTCTCTCCAAACACCAATAAATACCCGCGCTGATTTGTCGCAGCGAACAGTGCTCAATCCAATGTTTCAGGCAACAGTGGGCCTATACCGTCATCTTAAAAAAGATACGGCCACGCGAAAGAGCTATTCAAACTGCAACAAAATAAGGGGAGCTATTCTCCATGCTGCCCCAAGAAGGCTGCAGCTGATTACGAAGTTGAACGGTACTGCTACCGTTCCATTTAAATTAAGGCAGGGGATCCAAGACGAAGTCAAACAAAAACTTCGCATAATAAATCTTTGTAATTTTTCGAAACAAATAATGAACTTTGCCTTAAACCTACTGGTCTGTAGGTTTACCAAAAATGTTCTGGTGCACCCTGGAATTGGCTGTTTTTGCTTGTGTTCAGGGGGCATAACGCGGCTGGTAGGAGGTTGCCTCCTTGTTTTTTAACGTTTTAATCGGTTGGAGATGGAATCATGAAAAGGTCTTTCGCAAGTGTCGCCGCAGCACTTACGCTGTGTTTTGCAGGTTCAGTATTGGCTGCTGAAACTACCGACAACGCCACCGCTTCCGGTGCGTCGGATTCTACTGTCATGACGCAAACTAAAGATGCTAAAGCCCAACAGAAGCAGAAGTTGCAAAGTGCCACTAAGGGCGGTCGTCCGATTAATCAAACGTCGTCGGCTACTGCCAAGTAATACTGCCCCTTATTGAAGCACCAAAGGGGGCGGCTATTAGCGGCTCCCTTTTCAATTGAAGTCGATGCCCTTGCCTACAGCCATTACTGCGCTTGAAATTTCCCTATTACCGACGGTGTCGGATGAGGCTGTCTGTGGCTGGCTGCTGGAACAGGGCAGTCTCAAATCCGCTGACCTTGAACGCGCCCGCCGCCTGGTCCAAGAGTCCGACGCCGGCGATCTGCTGGAGTTACTGGCGCGCCTGGGACTGATATCGGAACTGGGCATGGCCCGGGCGTGGGCCGCTACGCTGGGGGCGCCCTTATTGCTGGCCGATGCGGTGCCGCCGTTGCTCGAAGCCTTGCCGATACTGACCGAGCGTTTCTTGCGTCACCACCGAATGGTTCCGCTGGCGTTCGATGCCGACGGTGTTCATGTGCTCTCTGGTAACCCTGCCAATCGGTTCGGATTCAAGGCGCTGGCGTACGCCACCCAGTCGCCAGTGCGGGTTTCGGTGGGTGTCGGCAGTGAAGTGAATGCGCTCATCGAGCAGTATTACGGGCAAGGTCGTTCGGCCATGGGCTCGTTGATTGAGACTCTGGATGACGAACCCGGTGCCAAAGAAGACATCGAACACTTGCGTGATTTGGCGTCTGAGGCTCCGGTGATCCGACTGGTCAACCTGATCCTGCAGCGCGCGGTTGAGCAGCGCGCGTCGGATATTCATATCGAACCGTTCGAACATCACCTCAAGGTGCGCTACCGGGTTGACGGCGTACTGCACGAGGCTGAAGCACCGCCGTCGAGCTCTTCGGCTGCGGTTATTTCCCGGCTAAAAATCATGGCCCGGCTAGACATCGCCGAGCGCCGCCTGCCCCAGGACGGGCGCATTATGTTGCGCATTCAAGGCAAGGAACTGGACCTGCGGGTGTCTACGGTGCCGACCAGCTTTGGCGAGTCGGTGGTCATGCGTTTGCTTGATCGGCAGACCGTGCAATTCGACTTTCCCAGTTTGGGCATGGACGGCGAACGGCTCGACGCATTCCTCGATGTGCTGAGTAATCCCCACGGTATTTTGCTGGTCACCGGCCCCACAGGGTCAGGTAAAACCACCACGCTATACACCGCGCTGTCGCGGCTTAACACCGCCGAACGCAAGATCATTACCGTCGAAGACCCAGTGGAATACCAACTGGAGGGGATCAACCAGATCCAGGTAAAACCCTCCATTGGCCTGGACTTCGCCGGCGTGCTGCGCTCCATCGTTCGCCAAGACCCGGACGTGATCATGATCGGCGAAATGCGTGACCTGGAAACCTGTCGCATCGCTATTCAGTCGTCGCTCACCGGCCATTTGGTGCTCTCGACCCTGCACACCAATAGCGCGGCAGCCAGTATTACCCGGCTGCTGGACATGGGCGTGGAGAGCTACCTGATCGCTTCGACCGTCAAAGGCATCCTCGCTCAACGTTTGGTCCGTCGCCTCGACCCGCTGACCCGCGAAGCCTTCGAAGCACCGCCGGAACTGATTGCCGAACATGGTCTGGATCGCTTTACCACTCAACGCCCCATTCTTCTTTACCGTCCGTGTACCGAAGCCGCTGGCGGCGGTTACCACGGGCGCAGTGCGATCACCGAGTTGTTGGTGATGAGCGAGGAACTGCGCAACCTGCTGATGCGCCAGGCAGACGCTGCAACCCTGGAACAGGCAGCCCGACGTGGCGGCCTGAGAACACTGTATGAAGAAGGGCTGCGTCAGGCGGTGGACGGCATCACTTCCCTGGAAGAGGTGCTGCGCGTCACGCGCGGTGATTGACATGGCTTATTTCAAATACGTCGCCCTGGATGCCGAAGGTATTACTCAGCACGGCACCCTCGAAGCGCCTGACCAAGGCAGCGCGGCGACTCAGCTGCAGCAGCGTGGTCTGTTGCTGTTGCGCCTGGACGCCACGGCCAACGGTGGGGCTCAATCAAAGGCCCGTGGTGTGCTCAACGGCGCGGCATTGGTGAGTTTTACCCAGCAACTGGCAACGTTGCTGGGGGCCGGTCAGCCGCTGGAGCGGGCGCTGGGCATCTTGCTCAAGCAATCAGCCGACCCCAAGCGTCGTGCGCTGCTGGAGCGCATTCGTGATCGAGTGAAGGCGGGCAAGCCACTGTCGCAAGTTCTGGAGGAGGAGGGCGGGCAGTTCTCTTCGCTGTACATCAGCATGGTCCGGGCAGGCGAGGCTGGCGGTTCTCTCGAAGAGACTCTGCGGCAATTGTCCGATTACCTGGAACGCAGCGAAGTGCTCCGCGGCGAGGTGGTTAACGCGCTGATCTACCCGATCTTTCTGGTGGTTGGCGTGTTGGGTTCACTGGCGCTGTTGCTGGTGTACGTGGTGCCACAGTTTGTGCCGATCTTTCGCGACCTGGGCGTGCCGATTCCGTTGATTACCTCGGCGATTCTTGGCTTGGGCGAGTTTCTGAGTGCATACGGCTTGCTGCTGTTGGGCACGACGGTCGCCCTGATCTGGACTTTGGCAGTCAGACGTCGAGACCCCCAGCGGCGTCAACGTCACGATCGGCGCCTGCTCGGTATTCGGGTCATTGGGCCTTTGTTGCAACGCCTGGAGGCGGCTCGTTTGGCGCGCACGCTGGGCACCTTATTGGGCAACGGCGTCGCGTTGTTGCAAGCGATGCTGATCGCGCGCCAGGTCTGTGGAAATCACGCGGTTCGCGCTCAGGTCGATCAGGCCAGCGATTGGGTAAAGGGCGGTGGCACCCTTGCTGAGGCGTTCGGTGACCAACCGCTGCTGCCCGAACTGGCGTTACAGATGATCGAGGTCGGGGAACAGGCCGGCAATCTCGACGCGATGCTGATCAAGGCCGCTGACGTCTTCGATGTCGAGGTCAAGCGCGGGATTGACCGGCTGCTGGCGGCCTTGGTCCCCACTCTCACTGTGGTCATGGCCGTCATGGTTGCCGTGATCATGCTCGCCATCATGCTTCCGCTGATGAGCCTTACCAGTAACATTTGAGGAAATATCCATGCGCCAATACAGCGCTGCTGCTGGCCGACGCCAGAGCGGTTTCACCCTGCTGGAAATGCTCGCCGTCATAGTCCTGTTGGGCATTGTCGCAACGATTGTGGTTCGCCAAGTGGGCAGTAACGTCGATAAGGGCAAGTACGGCGCAGGCAAGGCGCAACTGGCCAGCCTGAGCATGAAAGTCGAGAGCTACGGCCTGGACGTCGGCGCACCGCCGGCCAACCTTGATCAGTTGCTGCATAAGCCTGGGAACGCCAACGGCTGGGCCGGCCCGTATGCCAAACCGTCAGACCTCAAAGACCCGTTTGGGCATGCCTTCGGCTACCGCTTTCCCGGCGAACACGGCAGCTTCGACTTGATCTTCTACGGCCAGGATGGTGTGCCGGGCGGTGAAGGCTTCAAAGCCGACATCGGTAACTGGGAATAACCGCTGACCATGCCTTCAGCCAACCGCGCGCGCGGCTTCACCTTGTTTGAACTGCTGGTGGTGATCATCCTCATGGGTGTCGCCGTGGGGGTGGTGAGCTTCAGCGTGCAACAAGGTTTGCACTCGGCTGCGGAGCGCCGGGTGTTGGCGCAGATGGTCGAAGCATTGCGTGCCGCCAGAGTCCGAGCGATTGTCACCGGTCAACCGGCGCGCACCCGCTTCGATCTGCCTGATCGAAAATTTCAAGGCCCCGGCGAGCCTGCCCGCGAGTTGCCTGCCGACCTTTTCGTGCGCGTGAACACTGCCCAAGAGTTGGGATCGTCCTTCGAGTTTTATCCCGATGGCGGCGCCAGCGGCGGCTCGGTGTTACTGGCCCGTGGTGGCCGTCAGTGGCGAATCGACGTTGGCTGGCTGACCGGAAACGTTCAATTGCGGACGCTGCAATGAGCAACGAACGCGGCTTTACCCTGCTGGAAATGCTTGCTGCGCTGGCGGTACTCGCCGTATGCAGCAGCGTTCTGTTAGTGGCGTTCGGGCAGAGTGCGCGTTCCTTGCAACAGGTCCAGCGCAGCGACCGGGTCAATCTGGCCGCTCGCTCGCTGCTGGACGAACTGGGTGAAGCTGCGTTGCAGCCCGGACGCAGCGAGGGTCAATGGGACGGCCTCGGCTGGCAACTGGACGTGCGCGTTCTGCCGCCGACTGACGGTGTGATGCGCCTCTATCGATTGGACGTGGCTGTTACCGATGGCCGGCAAGAAACGCATTACAGCACCCTGCGTGTGCGCGCTTCCGGCAGCGGAGCGTTGCCATGAAGCGAGAAGCCGGTTTTACCTTACTGGAAATTCTCATCGTCCTGAGCCTGCTGGGTGTTCTATTGGCGTTGGTGGGCGGCGCGATCCTCGGCGCTACCCGGGCGGTGGCGAAGGCCGATCGCTACAGCTCGCGCCTGGACGAAGTGCGCGCCACACAAAACTTTCTGCGCCAGGCGATTGGTCAGGCGTTGCCACTCTCGGCTGCCAACAACGGTGCATCGCCCCAGATATTCTCAGGTACTGCCGAGCAGTTGAGCTTCTATGGTCCTTTGCCTGACTCCCTCGGCGGCGGCCTCTATCAACAGCACCTGGCCCTGGACCAGCGTCATCGGTTGCAGATCAGCTTCGCGCAACTACAAGGGCAGTCCTTGCGGCCGTTCGGCGAGGCGCAGGTGTTGTTGCACCAAGTCGACGATGTGCAACTGAGTTACCGAGGCGTTTCGCCCCTCGGCAAAGATACCGGCTGGATCGCGCAATGGCCTTGGCCAGCGCGACTGCCCCGTGCGGTACGCATTGCCGCACACCTGCGTGGCGCTGTGCCGTGGGTGTTGGAGCAGGTCAATTTGCGGCTGGACTTGTCCAGCGACCCGGTGGCGCCTTGAAGTACCAGCGCGGTGTGGCGTTGCTGCTGGTGCTGTGGGTTTTGGCGCTGTTGAGCAGCCTGTTGGCGGGGCTGGCGGGCTGGGTGCATTTGCAGAACCGCCAAGCGCTTTGGCAGCGCCAGCATACCGAAGGAATATTGGCCGCCGAAGCGGGCTTGAGCCTGGCGGTGGTTGCCCTGACCGAGCGCAACCCGGCTGCGCGTTGGCGTGCCGACGGTCAGCCACATTCGCTGCGCTTCAATGACACAGCGCTCAGCGTTAGCGTGCGCAGTGAACGCGGCAAGCTGGACCTTAATGCTGCCATGGCCTCGGACGTTGCCCGTGTACTCAAAGCAAGCGGTGCGACACCGGCACAGGCTGACGAACTGTCGCACGCATTGGACCAACGACGCGGGGCGGGGCAGGCACCCCTGCGCATGCTCGAAGAGTTGCGTGAATTACCGGGGATGTCCCAAGGGCTTTACCGGCAGGTCCTGCCTTATTTGACCTTGTGGAGTGGCGAGGCACGGCCGGATCCGGCCTTGGTCTCTGCGTCGCTAGGCCGCGCACTGGGCCTGCCCCGCAGCAACTCGCTGGGCAGTGAACCGGGTCCGATTGTCACGGTACGCACCCGGGCAATCCTGCCGGGCGGTTACACCACGACCTTGCGCGTCACTCTGCTATTGAACCCATCGAAGGAGGGCGCCAGGCCGTATCGGGTCCTGCGCTGGCAAGAATGAATCGAACACTCCCATCGCGTCTGGCGCCGTTGTATGTGCTGGCTAATCGTGTGACTGCCCGTTGGCGCGGCAGCCTCGCCCAGCGCCTTTATCAGGCGTGGTTGGCGGAACTCACGGCCATGTTGCCGGCGAAGCTTCGCGCGCGATTGCTGCCCGATGTCCGGCGCAATTTCCTGCCGTGGCCGCTGGCTGATGCCATCGCTAGCGAAGGGCCGTATGTGTTGTTGCTGCCCTGCGACCAAGTGCTGGTGCAGCAGGTCACATTACCTCTGGCTGCCACTCAGGACCTGAACAAGGTGTTGGGGTTCGAGATCGATAAATACACGCCGTTTCCTCGGGAACAGTTGCGCTACGTTGCACGTTTGGAGAGCAAGAGCGCCAGCACCGCGCAGGTGTTGCTGGTGGCCATTCTGCGTGAGCGTCTCACGGTAATTACCGATCATTGCAAGGACCGCGGCCTGAACCTGGAAGCCATCGACGTTGGCGATGAGGCAGGGCAACCTTTGGGTATCGACCTGTTGCCCGATGGCATTCGGCCGACGCGCTCACGCGGGGTGCACGCCAATCGTTATCTGACGCTGCTGTGTGCTGTCCTGGCGGTAACCACCATGCTGTTCTGGTTGCACGCACGCGAAGGCATGCTTGATGCCATGCGTAGCAATTTGGCCCAACAGCACGAGCAGGTTGAGCAACTGCAACGTTTACGTCGCGAGCTGACCAATACCCAAGGCGCCGCTAATTATTTGGCACAACACAAGGCTGCCCGGCCAACGCTTAGTGCGGTTCTGGTTGACCTTAACCAGTGTCTCGGTGATGACAGTTGGGTCGAACAATTTGAAGTCAACGACAGCGGCGTAGTCTCATTTTCCGGGCAGAGCACCCACGCCAGCGCTTTGATTGGCCGCATCAAGGCCTGCCAAACCCTGGATGGCGCGCAGTTTCAGGGCGTCATTCAGCCCGACCCGCAAACCGCTAAAGACCGTTATTCCTTGCAAGCCCATTTACGTGAGGACGCCAGCCATGCGCCGCAACCTAAGCAGCCGTGAACGGCGTATAGCCGCCTTGGCGATTTTGGCTTTGCTGCTTTGGGCTGCCTGGTCCTTGCTGATAGACAGTTGGTTCAGCGGGCCGCTGGCTGAGATGGCGAGCGAGGCCGCAACCTTGCGCGAGCAACAGCAGCACAATGCCGGATTGCTGCAGCAGCGCCCGGCTTTGCAGGCCGCCTTGCAGCAGGCGCATCAGGACCCAGCCAGTCGCAGCAGCTTGTTGCCAGGCGATGATCCCAGCGCCGTGGCTGCCGATCTGATGCAGCACAGTGTTGATATTGTCAAAGCCCGGGCCAGCCTCGGTGCGGGGTGCGAGGTCACTCAGCGCATGCCGATTACCCCGGAGCAGGACCGCGCAGAGCCTTATCGTCAGGTCAAGGTAAGCCTGACGCTGGACTGCGCCATGGAGCCACTGGCCAATGTGCTGCACGATTTTGAATACGGTCAGCCGGTGTTATTCGTTGACAGCCTGAGCGTGCGCCGCGCCAGCACAGCGCCGAGCAGTGGCGGGGCGGGTCGTTTGCAGGTGCACCTAGTGGTGCGCGGTTATCTGCAACCCAGTCAGCCGGAGCAAAAATCCACCTCTGTGTCAGACGCCCAGCCACAGGAACCGCAGTCATGACCTCGCGTCTTCCGACCGTGGTGCTGCTGGTGTTGGCGGCCGGCTTGAGCGGCGCGCTGCTGTTACTGCTAAGCGGTGCGGGTCAGAACGCAGAGTGGCTACCTGCGCCGTCATCCCGCCCGGTATCGAACATGGGCGCTAAATCCGTGGCATTGCCCGCCATGCCCCTTGAGCAATTGACCGCAAGCTGGCAACACCCCATTTTCAGTCCTGATCGCCAGCCGGACTTAGTCTCTGCATCGCAGGCTTCGAGCCAGTTTACGGGTGTACAACTCACTGGCGTGATCCTTGATGGCCAAGCCCAGTGGGCGCTGCTGCGTCTAGCGGACAAACGTTCGGTCAAGCTCAAGGTCGGCGATGCTTTGGACAATGGCTGGACCCTGAGTCACCTCGATCCGCTGCAAGCGACGTTCACTCACCAAGGCCAAAGCCGCCTGTTGAGTCTTCCTGTTTTACGCCTTCCACCGCCTTCCAAGGCGCCCGCACTCACCCTTCCACACGTATCGGCACCATGAAAACTCAGTCTTCAGGAATCAGTATTATTGCTACTTCGCGTTTCCCCCTGTTGGGCCTCGTCGCTGCCGTTACATTGGCTGGCTGTGCCACCGCACCCCACACCCTGGACAACGATCCGGGGTTGATGCAAGAAGCACTCAACGGTACGGGTAACCAACGTCCGATTGCTCAAGACCCGCCGGTGGCAGACGCCAATCAGCCTGCACCAAGCGCGGTGCCGCGTGCGTCTCGGCAGATCATCAAAGGTAACCAGAGCTTCGTGCGCCCACCTTCCACGGAAGGTAAAGCGGCAGGTCAAACGGAGCAGGGTGATATCGTCTTCAACTTCACCAACCAGCCCATCGAAGCCGTGGTCAACAGCATCATGGGCGACCTGCTGCACGAGAACTACAGCATTGCCCAAGGGGTGACCGGCGACGTCAGTTTTTCCACGTCCAAGCCGGTCAACAAGAAGCAGGCACTGTCGATCCTGGAAACGTTATTGTCCTGGTCCAACAACGCGATGATCCGCCAGGGTGATCGTTATGTGATCCTTCCGGCGGCACAGGCGGTGGCAGGTAAATTGGTGCCGGAGATGGCGGTGTCGCGTCCAAGCAGTGGCTTGTCGGCGCGTCTGTTTCCCCTGCGTTATATCTCCGCCACCGAAATGCAAAAGCTGCTCAAGCCGTTTGCCAGGGATAACGCGTTCCTGTTGGTAGATCCAGCTCGCAACGTGTTGAGTTTGGCCGGCACGCCTGAGGAGCTGGCGAATTACCAGGACACCATCGACACCTTCGACGTGGACTGGCTCAAAGGCATGTCCATCGCGGTGTACGGCCTGCAGCGGGCCACCGTCGGCGAATTGATGCCGCAACTGCAAAAGATGTTTGGTCCCGACAGCGGCATGCCATTGTCGGGGATGGTGAAGTTCCTGCCGATCGAGCGCACCAATTCAGTGGTCGCGATCTCTTCCCAGCCTCAGTACCTTAACGAGGTTGGCGACTGGATTCGGACCATTGACGAAGGCGGCGGCAACGAGCCGCAATTGTATGTCTACGATGTTCGCAACATGAAGGCCACCGACCTGGCCAAATACCTGCGGCAGATCTATGGCAACGGGGCCATTAAAGACGACAGCGCCGCCAAGGTTGCGCCGGGGTTGCGCACGACGTCCATGTCCTCCCTCACCTCCGGCAATGGCACCGGGACAGGAACAGGAAGCTCCAGCCTGAGTAATTCGTCTCAAGGATTGAATAACAGCAACAGCAACAGCAA